>DASTQY010000001.1:0-3395 GCA_035761525.1 Nitrospira sp.
AAAACACTTTAACAACCCCTAAGCCGATCAGGACGATTGGCAGCTACTGGCCCTATGCCCCAACGCTCTACGATTATATTCACCGGGCGATGCCATTTGACGCCCCACAGTCTCTCAGTCCCGAGGAAATCTATTCGGTCGTCGCGTGGCTGCTCTTCCAGAACCACATCATTGAAGAACACGAGGTGATCGATGCGCAGACCTTGCCGAAGGTCCAGATGCCTAACCAGAACGGCTTCATCCCGGATCCTCGACCGGACGTGCGATAACGACGACTAGTCATGCACTGGAGGGTAGGGATAATAGTAGCTGCATTGGTGAGTTGATTTTCATCCAGTAAGCAGGTTTCATGCGTAAGCTTCGCCGGGGCTATTGAGCATGAGCGAGAGGAGATTTTCATGACCATAACGGGACAACACATGAAACGCCACAGCGATGCAGGACCGGCCGGGCGCGTCCCTCCCGCCGATACGAGGCCCGCCGCCGCAAAGGGCAACGAAGGGACGACGATGCCACCACGGAAAATGTGGCTATGGTTCTTGTTCCTTTTGTTTACCAACTATTTGTTGGTGCGGCTTCTCATGCCAGGCGCCGAAGATGCCATCACCGTTCCATATACTGTCTTTAAGGAGGAGGTCACGAAAGGAAATGTCCAGGCGATTTATAGCCGAGGCGATACCATCACGGGACGGTTTGGGACGCCGATCACCTATCCGCCGCCCCGCGATCAAGGCACAGTATCCAGTGGGGATGGCAAAGGTAAGGCAAAACGGGGGTGGGTTCCTCCTGATCATCCTTCCAAAACGGCGAGCGCGTTTGAGACAACACTGCCTGCCTTTGCAGATCAGGGCCTGGAAGCTTTTTTGATTGAGAACAATGTTGAAATCAGTGCCGAACCGGTCCAGGAAGGGGGCAACCCGTGGATGACGCTGTTGTTTAGCTTCGGCCCGGCACTCTTTTTAATCGGCTTCTACATCTGGATTTTTCGGCGAGCGACGCAGGGCGCCGGAATGATGGGAGGCGGATTGATGGGCATCGGAAAGAGCAAGGCCCGCCGCTACGATCAAGAAAAAGACACAAAGGTCACGTTCGACGATGTCGCCGGCATTGATGAAGCCGAAAACGAGCTGGTTGAGATCGTCGATTTCCTTAGAGATACCGATAAGTACACCCGCTTGGGTGGAACCGCTCCGAAAGGCGTTCTCTTGGTTGGGGCGCCCGGGACAGGGAAGACATTGCTGGCGAAGGCGGTGGCAGGAGAGGCAGGGGTGCCGTTTTTCTCGATGAGCGCTGCAGAATTTGTGGAGATGATTGTGGGCGTTGGCGCGGCGAGAGTGCGGGACCTCTTCAAGGAGGCGCGGGAGCACGCTCCTGCGATCATCTTCATCGACGAGCTGGATTCCATCGGCCGCGCCCGGGGGCGAATGGCGATCGGCGGCGCGAGCGAACAGGAGCAGACTTTGAATCAAATTCTGACCGAGATGGACGGTTTCTCGAGCCGGGAAGGCATTATCGTATTGGCGGCAACGAACCAGCCGGAGGTCCTGGACAAAGCCCTCCTGCGGCCCGGGCGCTTCGACCGACGGGTCGTCGTGAACCTTCCGGACAAGGCCGGGCGAGAGGCGATCCTCAAAGTCCACACCCGCAACATGCCGTTAGCGAATGACGCCATACTGGGGGACCTTGCCGGCATCACCCCAGGCCTCTCGGGGGCCGACCTGAAGAACCTGGTCAATGAGGCCGCGCTGCTGGCGGCTCGCCGCGAGCAGAACGACGTCCGTCACAAGGATTTCCTCGACGCGCTGGAGAAGATCGTGCTTGGGCCTGAGCGTCCGATTCTTATGAGCCGTGCGGACAAGGAGCGGATCGCCTACCACGAGGGTGGACATGCCATTCTCGGTCTTGTGGTGCCCGGTGCCGATCCGGTGAACCGGGTGACGATCGTGCCGCGGGGGCAGGCCCTCGGCGTGACCTATCAGCGTCCCGATAGCGATCGCTACAACTATCCGGAAGCCTATCTGCGTGCGAGAATCGTCGGTATGTTGGGTGGCCGGGCGGCCGAGGAGATCGTCTACGGCACGAAGACGACCGGAGCCGAAAACGACATCGAGCAAGCCACCGGCTTGGCTCGACGTATGGTAACTCGCTGGGGCATGAGTGAGCGGATTGGACTTGTTCAGCTGGCGCCCAAGGAGAACGCTTACCTGGGTTCGGATGGTTTTCCGGGAGAGAAGCCGTTCAGCGAGGAGACTGCGAAAGCCATCGATGCCGAGGTGCTCAAGATCATCGGCGAGAGCCACGATGAGGCCAAGCGACTGCTCATCGCACATCGTAAACAACTCGATGCGCTCGCGGAAGCCCTATTGTCGCGCGAGACGCTTAACGAGGTGGAGATCCTCGAGGTGACGGGGCTTCCTCCAGCACCGGCTTTGCAGACGGCGATGCTGGATGTTCCCGGCGGGATCAAGAAGAGCGCAGTCTAAGGCGTGGCCTGTGGCCTGCGGTTTATTGTCGCCGCCTGCGTAAACCGCAAGTGGCACTGGCGAACCCTTCCTCAGCTAACCCCAGCCAACAGGAAACAACACAACAGTTGTAGTCGAGGCACAGGCCGGCGCTTTGTGGTCGTGAAAGAGTCAGAACCTTTTGCGCTCTCTTTTCCAGCTCCGACAGGATGGATGACCTAAGCAAAGGAGGAGGCGATGCTTGATTGGCTGTCAAATCCGGAGGTGTGGATCGCGCTGGGGACTTTGACAGCGTTAGAAATTGTCCTCGGAATAGACAACATTATCTTCATCTCCGTCCTGGTCGGGAGGCTGCCAGAGGCTCAGCGGGCTGTTGCGAGAAGATTGGGCCTTGGCTTGGCGATGGTGGCTCGTCTGGGGTTGTTGTTTTCAATCTCTTGGGTTATGGGTCTGACTCAACCGTGGTTTGCACTGCTTGGCAATGAGATTTCCGGTCGCGATGTGATTCTCATCGGAGGTGGGCTATTCCTCCTCGCGAAGGCCACGCATGAAATCCATTACAGCCTGGAGGGAGTCGGGGAGAAGGATACTGCCGTACTTGGAAGCAGTCTTGGGATGGCCTTGGTCCAGATCTCGCTCCTGGACATCGTCTTCTCGCTGGATTCCGTGATCACGGCGGTGGGATTGGTTGAGGAGGTATCCGTCATGGCCATTGCCATTATCCTCGCGGTGGTCGTCATGATGATCGCGGCGAAATCTATCGCGGATTTCGTTGATGAGCATCCGACGATCAAAATTCTCGCCTTGTCGTTTCTGATCCTCGTCGGAGTCACGCTGATGGTGGAAGGGTTCGATGTTCATGTGCCAAAGGGCTATATCTATTTTGCTATGGCGTTTTCAGTCGCAGTCGAGATGCTGAACATCCGCATGCGC
>DASTQY010000002.1:0-2564 GCA_035761525.1 Nitrospira sp.
GACATGCAAATCCTTCCAGGGCAGTTCTTTCGGGTCCTTGATGGCCAGCACCTTGATCGCTTTGCCGTCAACGATGATTTGGTCATCCTTGGCCTCGACGCTTCCCTTTAGGGTGCCGTGCACGGAGTCGTACTTCAGCAAATAGGCGAGCGTCTTGGCATCGGTCAGATCATTGATGGCGACAAAGTGCAAATCGGGATCGCCGAGTGAGGCACGCAGCACATTACGCCCGATTCGTCCAAACCCATTGATACCGACTTTGATAGCCATGATAAAGCAGTCCCTCCTAAACTCGGCCGCGTGTGTCTCGTTGAAACGACGGCCGATAGTATCGGCGGTTCACCCTCTGAGTCAAGCGATACAAAAGTGGTAACCCCGCGTTCGTAGTGAGGTTTTGACTGACTCGGGCTCCGTCGCATCTACCAGGGTAGGCCACCTTGCGACTCGCTACCAGGTCCGTTACAGTTTTTGACTGATTCACACTGAGCGAACGATCGAGGGCTATGACGGAAGCCGACCAGACAACGCAGGTATTGGAATGGGACAAGCTCCTCGAGTTGCTTGCGGCCCATACGCGCTCCACTCGCGGTGCGGCATGCGTGAAGTCCCGCGCTTTGGCCCTCGACCTTGCAGACGCCAGGCGCTGGCAGCAGGAAACTGTGGAGATGGCCAGCTTCCAGGACAGTGTCGATCCGATGCCGACGTTGTCATTTCCTGATGTCGAAGAGACGCTCAAAAGGGCAAGCAAAGGTGCAGTACTAGAGAGCCACGAATTGCGAGATCAGGCCTCCGTTTTAGCCTTGTGGGAAGAGGTGCAGCGCTATCTCGGTCGGCATGCGCGGCATGCACCGGCTTTGGCCAGCGTCGCCGCTGCGCTTGTGTCGGGTCCTGGATTATGGAAGCTTAAGCACGCACTGGACGCCTCGATCGACCCGGATGGCTCCATCCGAGAATCGGCAACGCCGGAGTTGCGTCGGCTCACTCATCACGCGAACGATCTCAAACAGCAGATTCGCGACCAACTTGAGCACATTCTACGTTCGAGTCGATACGCGGAGATCCTTCAGGAGCAGTATTTTGCACAGCGGGAGGGCCGCTATGTCGTCCCGATCAAGATCGACATGCAGCGCCGTGTCGCAGGTATCGTCCACGACGTCTCGTCCAGCGGCGCCACCGTGTTTTTGGAGCCTCGCGAGTTGGTCGATCTCAACAACGCGATTAAAGTGGCCGATCGTGAGGTCGATCGGGAAGTGCTGCGGATCCTTCGCGACTTGTCCAGCCGCATTGCCGAACAGGCCGACGTCATTTTGATGGGCATGGAAGCCCTCGCTTACCTGGATGCCATCGCGGCCCGGGCGGCATTGGGTCGACAGTTGCAGGCCCATCCAGTTGCGCTTAACGGGGACGGCCGCGTACGGCTGAAGCAGGCGAGGCATCCGCTGCTCGTGCTTTCCAAGCAACAAGTCGTGGCCAATGACATCCTTCTAGATGACCAGGTCCACATCCTCGTGATATCCGGACCCAATACCGGCGGGAAAACCGTCACGCTGAAAATCGTGGGCCTTTTTGCTCTCATGGTCAGAGCCGGGATGCTCCTGCCTTGCGAGCCGGAATCTGAAATGGCGGTGTTCCCAGAGCTTTTTGCGGACATCGGAGATGCGCAGGATCTCGCTCGGGACTTGTCGAGCTTCTCTGCGCATATGACGCACATGGTCCGGCTGCTCAAAGGCAAGCATGGCGCTGGCCGTGCCTTGGTGCTGCTCGATGAGCCGGTCACGTCGACAGATCCCAGCGAAGGGGCTGCGCTGGCAGAGGCCTTGCTGTGCCGTCTCGCTGCCATGGGGATGAAGGTCATCGTGACGACGCATTACCGTTCGCTGAAGGCGTTGGCACAAACAACGCCGGGATTTGCCAATGCGAGCGTTGAATTCGATCTGGAGACGTTATCACCTACCTATCGGCTGTTCATGGGAGTGCCCGGCGGCTCGTCGGCAATCGAAATCGCCGGGCGTCTTGGAATGGACTCCGCTATCCTGGACGCGGCGAGACAAAAATTACACACAGATGATCGGAGGGTGGAACGGCTGCTCGAGGACCTGCATGCAAAACACCGGAAGTTGACAGAAGATCTTGCGCAGGCGGTCAAGGCGAAGACCGAGGCTGAGGCTGCGGCGGAAGAGGCCAAAGCGCGACTGGCGAGGTTAGAGGCGACTGAACAGGAACAGCGCAAGGGCATTAAAAAGAAATTGCAGGAGCAATTCAGCCGCGCCCGAGCGGAGGTGCAAGCCACGCTGGACGAAGTCAAACGTGAGCATAAGTTGGTCAAGGCAAAAGAGGCAAAGGAGCGGCTGGTTCGGATCGAAGTGGAGGCGCAAGCCGGTCTGGGCCCTGACGCCCAACAGATTCCGGTCGAGCAGTTGGAGGCTGGAGACCATGTAGAAATCGGCGGCCTGGGAATGACCGGAAAGTTGCTCGAACCGCCGCAGGGAAAGAAGCGCGTCCGCGTCAAAGTCGGCGACGGGGAGCTTTTGGCAACTGTGGCCAATTTGGTTGGCATCGGTCGA
>DASTQY010000003.1:0-3033 GCA_035761525.1 Nitrospira sp.
GTGAGCGTCGTGACGCTCTTGAGCGTCAGTTCGACGGGCTTGCCTTTCTCGACGACCAAATGCCCCGGTTGATAGGAATAGCTGTCGAGGATGACGGTGGTGCGCTGTACGCCGTCGGAATCTACGGGAACGGTAAACGGTGGGCCCATCGAAGCAGGATCCGCCGCCAAGGTCGTGACAGCCATTACAAGAGACAGACTGAGACCGCCTAGCCCACACCATGCTCGCATAGGACCCTCCTTCGATGAGAGGTTTCTAACAGGAAGCGTTGGAATCGGTCAATGTTCGCTTGGGGTTACGCGGCGAGCCGGCATCTTGACCTTGTGGCCGCACGACTTATTCTAGAATCCTGCGTATTCGGTTGTATTATAATGTCCGCGAGGTACCACGTGCCAAGCGGTCGGATGTTCCCACCGCTTTAAGGAGGAATCGATGAAGTGGATAAAGGGAATTGCCCTGTTTCTCGTTGCCAACTTTCTCATCTATCTCACGCTGACGTTTACGGCCAATCTATTGATCAACGTCGTCTTGCCGGCCTTCGGCATCGACGTTCGCGGTGCGTTCAACGAACAGCTGCTGGTCTGGTCACTGGTGATCGGGTTCGGAGGCGCGTTCATCAGTTTGTTGTTCTCCAAACAGATGGCGCGCGCCATGCTGTCGAACGCACAGCAAATTACCTCGCCGCGGTCCCATCCCGAACAGATGATTTACGGGTCCGTTCAGGACATTGCCCGCCGATTGAACATCACGATGCCCGAAGTATGGGTGTATGAGTCAGAGGATCCCAACGCCTTCGCGACGGGTCCCAGCAAGAACAACTCGATGGTCGCGGTGTCCACCGGCCTCCTCCAGAATCTCAAGGAGGATGAGGTGCGGGCGGTCCTGGCCCATGAGATGGGCCACGTGTACAACGGCGACATGTTCACGACGACGGTGCTGGCCGGATTGATGAACACGTTCGTGTATTACATCAGCAACTTCCTGTCCTCGCTGGTCGGCCAATCGGGAGACCGAGAGGAAGGCGGAGCGGGTAACCCGTTTCTCGGTTTCATCGTCTATATCGTGCTGCAAGTCGTGCTGTCCTTCATGGCGATGCTGGTCGTGAGCTGGCATTCGCGACGGCGCGAATTCGGCGCCGATGCGTTTTCCGCGAAGGTGTACGGCAAGGGTGCCATGATCTCGGCCCTGCAGGCCATCAACCGCTGGGTGAATCGCGCCCAGGTGGAATACGGCACGCAGGATCCGCTGGCGACGTTCAAGATTTCCGGAAAAACCTCCGGAGTCATGCACCTGTTCGCCACGCATCCGCCGATGGAAGAGCGGATCGCGGCCTTGGAACGGCTCTAATACGAACGGCTGGGAGGCTGTCATGATGAAACTCGTCGTTGCGTTGTCAACGGTCGCACTGTGCGGTGGACTCATGAGCAGCCTTCCAGCCGAAGGCAAAGAGGAAGGACAGCGTATGGCAGCCAAGACCACCAGTCTCTACGATTTTACGATGGACGATATCGACGGGAAGCCGGTCAATCTCGGCGACTACAAAGGGAAAGTGCTGCTGGTGGTCAATACCGCAAGCCTCTGCGGAAACACGCCGCAATACACGGACCTGGAACACATCTACGAGCAGTACCATGAAAAAGGTTTTGAAGTGCTCGCCTTCCCGGCGAATAATTTTGGCCAGCAGGAGCCGGGGACCAACGCCGAGATCAAGGGCTTCTGCCTCACGAAGTACAGCGTCAGCTTTCCCCTGTTCAGCAAGATTAGCGTGAAGGGTTCAGACAAACACCCGCTCTATCAATATTTGACCGAACAGAGTCCGTTTCCGGGCGAGGTCGAATGGAACTTCCAGAAGTACCTGGTGGACCGTTCAGGCAACGTGGTGGGACGCTTTCATCATCGAACAAAGCCCGGCTCGTCTGAGGTGGTGAAAGAAATCGAGCGGGTGCTTCAGAAGTAGGATCCGGCACACTGGGTGCTAAGTTTTGCGATAGAAAGCAATATGCTCGCGATACTCCTGGATCGCTGCCGCCAGCGCTGACGAGCCTCGAGGGATATTCGCCTCCAACGTGTCCTCAATCGCCTGATCATCGATTTCGACCTCGTAGCGGTCCTGGACGTTCGTCCGCACCGGACCCGCCATGACGTCGCGCGGCATGAAAATCTCCTTCCACACCTCCTTTTCGACGAGACACACGTCGCGGAACCGTTCGTAGAACAGCGCCAGCTTATCCGGATCAGTCACTCTGATTCGTTCACCCATGACGATCCTTATGCAAGGGGAGAATTATTTCTGCGCGGAGGAGGGTGCGGGAAGTTTCTCGACGATGGAAAACCGCATGGTCCCGACCTGATTGGCTGCATGGAAGGCCTGTTGCCCCAGCGGCGTGATGAAAAGCTTGACCTGATACTTTCCGAGCGGCCACTTGTCGTCTTTCCGCTTGAGTTCGAGAAAACCATACCGTTCATGACCGGGAACTTCAAGGCTGTCTTTTCCGATCGGCGCGTCGGGGAGTTTGCCGCCGTCGGTTTCGAGGAACCACTGGGCACTGAACTGGGCGGGATCTTCAAGCGGGGCCACCTCGAAAACGATATAGATGGCGGGCGTCTCAGGGGTGAACACGGACGTCGGTTCGATCGGCTTCAGCCTCGGATCCTGAGTGTACCAGCCTTTGCGCCCAAAGCTGTCCCACTCGACGTCATAGCCCTTCGCCATTTTTATCCAGGTGAAGAGCGACTGGGGAATGCCTTTTTTTTGTTCGTCGAAGGATGGACTCTGGGTAGGATCGATTTCTGTCGTGGACTGCTCTTTGGGAGCGACCAAGTCTCTGGCGTCGGCGCACATCCATCCACCCACCATCGGACTAGTGAATCCCAAGAGGCAGGCGAGCAGCCAACGAGATTGGAACCGTGTGGGTGTCCCGAATATGCTCATGCGAGTCTCGCCACCCATCTCCATTCAACACCTATTTCGTACCGGACGCAAGCCGTCTGTGATAGGGTGAGTCCGGCCATCTTTTCATGAGTCACCGTGTG
>DASTQY010000004.1:0-7822 GCA_035761525.1 Nitrospira sp.
TTGTTTCATCCTCCTCTGATCTAGTCGTCCTTTCCGTCTCAGCAGCCTCTCAAATTACAGCACTCCTGCACTGCCGTCCGAGCGCGCAGGAGAGGAAAGGATGAGAATGACACGAATACGTCCCAGCTTGTGTGTGCTGGCCCTTTGTACCCTCGCCGCATGCAGTGCGGCGACTAGTAGCGGCCGAACCGTTCGAACGGTCGAGATTTCTGATCTCGTCAAGCCTGGGGTGATGTATGCCTCGCCGGGAGACGAGGTGCGATGGATGAATGCCAGCGGGAATCCCGTTCGCGTCGGATTTTTGAACCGCAATCTGCTGGAAGAGCATCAGTGCCAGAACGGCATCGTCAACCTGTTCGGCGAAGTGAACGACCTGATTACCATCGCTCCGGGAGAGTCGATCAGTCTGTGTCCAGTTCGTGCCGGCGACCTCAGATACAACGTCTGGTTCGATGCCGAAAATCCTCGCGGTTCGATGAGTCCGACGATGACGGTGAGGATCCGGGGAGGATGACGGTGGGTGCGGCTAGTCAGAACACGATGTGAGAGATCATGGCTGGCGGATGGTCCAAATGTTGTGATTACCCCGAAGCGTGAGGACATTTGTTCCAGGATCGGCCGCAGCGCGCGAATAGCTGAGGGAGACAGAGGTCTCGGCATGGTGACGTTCCGAGGATGCGAGAACGAGGTCTGAGGTGAGCGCGCCTCGCGCGTCGGGAGGGCGAGTGCGTGGCGCTCCTGTGGGCCGGGTGAGGAGACGGCATGTCATCCTCGAATTAGAGGACATCGCTCCAGGGAGGGCTCACAGCAAACGCGGCGTTGATCAAACCGACGTGGGAATAGGCTTGAGGAAAATTGCCGCATTGATCCTTCGTGCGGGGGATGAAGTGCTCCGATAGCAGACCGACGTGATTGCCCGCCGTCACCACCCGATCCAGGATGGCCCGAGCGTGGTTGAGATTGCCCAGGCGTGCCAGCGCTTGAGCAATCCACAACGAGCATACGACGAACGCCCCTTCCGGCTTGCCGAAGTCGTCCTCTCGGACATAGCGGTAGAAGAACCCCGTCTCCGAGCGATCGCACGCGAGCGAGAGCTCCCGCACGATGTGCCCAACCGTGGAATCACACAGTGCCCGGTCGGGATATCCAAGGATGGCCAGTTGCGACAGCGCCGCATCGTGCGTCGCATCCTCGGGTCCGTTGCGGACGGCGCCGTCCCGTACGGCGCGAAGCAGGGCGCGGGAGGCACGTTCGCGTTCAGCGGTTAAATCGAGGGTGATCGATTTGAGGAACCCCGCACGTTTGATTCGTTCCAACCGTTCCAACCCGGCCCAGCACAAGAGATTCGTGAAGGAGTGCTCTTGCCACCCGCCCCGGATCTCCCAGAGGCCTGCGTCCTGACGCCCGATGCTCCTGGCACAGAGTTGCGCCAGATGAGTCAGAAGGCCTTCGAGATCCCGCGTGCGGAGATCGACGAACCGTTCATCGAAGAAAATCGGCGTGAAGGTGAGAATCATCTCGCCGTAGGCGTCATTTTGGACTTGATCGGCCGCCAGGTTATGGCTGCGGACCGGCGCGCTGCCTTTATAGCCGATCCAATTCGAATGCTCGATTTCCGGAAGCGGGAGGCCCTGACTGAGCGTGTACACTGGCCGGAGACGGTCACGGGACTGCTCATGGGTAAGGGCGATGTTCAAGAGGAAGTTCAGGAAGGATTCCATTTCCTCGAAATGGCCCAGATTGTTGAAGGCCGTGAGCGTGAAATAGGCGTCACGCAACCAGCAGTAGCGATAATCCCAATTCCGCTGACCGCCCACCTGTTCGGGCAGGCTGGTCGTCATTGCCGCCAGAATAGCCCCGGTATCTTCGTAGCAGTGGAGCTTCAGTGCCAGGGCGGAGCGGATCACCTCCTGCTGGTGGAGCAGGGGGACGGAACAATGCTTGACCCAGAGCCGCCAGTAGCGGGTCGTTTGTTCAAGAAAGTCGTGCGTCACTTTGATGAGGTCGTCCTCGATGCCCAGTCCCCAGGTCAGCGCAAAATAAAATTTCCGCGTCAAGGCGACGGGGGTTTCTTCGCAGAGATAGGTCAAGGGCATATTCGTCAGAAGGCGCAGTGACTCACCGCGGATGTCGTACCGTAGATGATTGCTGCCACGGACGGGCATCGCGGCGGTTTTTTCCCATCCGCACACGGGACGGCAGCTGACCTGAATGGCCGGTGTGCCTTGCAAAGGCTCGACAAGCCGAAAAAGCGCGGCGGGGCGGTACATGCGGCCGTACTGCTCGAATCGAGGACAGAAGTCCGTAATCCGGAACGAATCGCCGTTTGAAAGCTTGACAGTCGTCGTCAGGATGTTGGTATTGGAAAGATAGGATTGGCTGGTGGTCGGCTCCGGTGACGGTGAAAGCGAGCTCGTAATGGAGAAGTGGCCGCCATCTGGGTCCAAAAGCCTCCCGAAGACCGGGGGACTGTCAGGCCGGGGGAGGCACATCCATTCGATACTTCCGGTTGCATTGATGAGGGCCGAGGTATGACAATTACCGATGAGTGCGTAGGGATACATGCTCCAACAATAGGGGATTTTGCCGCTGAAGTAAACGAGAGGTGATGTATGCGTTTGTCCCTGCGATTCTTGCTGCCTCTGGCCTTGGTGCTGGCCGGCCTCGCCTATGCCGTCATACCCTTAGTAGACAGCCTCACGCTGAAATGGTTCGTGAGGGATGTCGAAATCCGCGCCGAGCTGATCGGCCGCATGGTCGAAGGTCCGCTCGGTGACTTGCTCGCATCAGAATCCAGGACGAAGCTTCCCGCCTATTTCAATCGGATCATTCAGGACGAACGACTTTTTGCCATCGGATTCTGCGACCTCCGCAACCGCCTGCTCTACAAGACGCAGACGTACCCGGAAGCGATCGCCTGCGAAGGAAATGAGACGATCCGCGCCGGCGAGACGGCCCTCTTGCAGTTACCGCGGGGAGCCGTGCACGTGGCGGCAGTCGGCATCGAAGGCAACGCCGGTCCCGTCGGCCGTTTGATGCTGGTTCATGACATGAGCTGGGTGCAGCGCCGAAGCACGGATACGAAGTGGTATCTGTTCTACCTGTTTGCCATCATCGGAGCGGTGATCTCATCGGTCACTGTGCTCGTGGCACATCTGAGTTGGCGTGGCTGGGTCACCGGGGTCCGTTCGATGCTGCGTGGGGAGGGCCTGATCGCACTGATCAAAGACAAACACCATGGTCCCGAGTTGCAACCGGTAGCCAAAGACCTCCGTGCGCTTATCCACCATCTTGAGGCAGACAAGCGCATGAAAGACGAAAGCCAGGTGAGCTGGAAGCCCGCAACGCTGAAATCCACTCTTCACGACCATTTGGCCGGCGACGAAGTGCTCATCGTCTCGAACCGCCAGCCGTACATTCACAATCGGAAGGATGAGGCGATTGAAGTCCAGGTTCCGGCCAGCGGAGTCGTCACGGCCTTGGAACCGATCATGCGGGCCTGTTCAGGAGTGTGGATCGCCCATGGAAACGGCACCGCCGATCGGGACGTCGTCGATGCACGCGCACATGTCCGCGTGCCGCCCGAGGCGCCCTCGTTCGATATCCGGAGGGTCTGGATCACGCCGGAAGAAGAAGCCGGGTATTACTATGGCTTCGCGAACGAAGGCATCTGGCCTCTCTGTCATCTGGCCCACGTTCGTCCCGTGTTTCGATCGTCTGATTGGCAGCAGTATCAAGCGATCAATGAACGATTCGCCTTGGCAGTCGTGGAGGAGGCCAAGACAGATAATCCGGTCGTGCTGATCCAGGATTTCCACCTCGCCCTGGTGCCCAAACTCGTACGCGACCACCTGCCGCATGCGACGATTATCACGTTTTGGCACATTCCCTGGCCAAACCCCGAACGGTACGCGATCTGTCCCTGGTATGTCGAAATTCTGGAAGGCCTGCTGGGCAGCAGCATCTTGGGATTCCACACCCGCTTCCATTGCAGTAATTTCATCAACACGGTGGACCGGTCTCTGGAAACGAGGATCGACTGGGACAGCTCCACAATTTCCTATGGCGGCAAACTGACGGCCGTTAACCCTTATCCGATCTCGATCGAATGGCCCGGCCGCATGCTCGCTTCCCAACCTTCGGTCTTCGAGTGCCGCAAGCGGATCAGGGAGATCTACGCACTGCCCCTCGATCATATAGTGGGATTGGGCATCGAACGTCTGGATTATACGAAGGGCATTCTGGAACGGTTTTTGGCCGTGGAACGTCTGTTGGAACTGGAGCCCGAGTGGATCGGGCGGTTTTCCTTTGTTCAGATCGCCGCCCCCAGCCGTTCGAAGATTGATGAATATGCGCAGTTCCGGCAGCAGGTCGAGAATCTCGCCGAGCGTATTAACAAGCGGTTCGGCCGCGAGGGCTACCAACCTATCCAATTGTTGATTCGGCACCATGACGTCCGGGACGTCATGATGCATTATCGTGGGGCGGACTTGTGCGTCGTCAGCAGCCTTCATGACGGGATGAATCTGGTGGCGAAAGAATTCGTGGCGGCTCGCGACGATGAGCAGGGCGTCCTTATTCTAAGCCAATTCACCGGTGCGGCCACGGAATTGCCGGACGCGCTCGTCGTCAATCCGTACAATATCGACCAGTGCGCGGCGGCCATGCATCTTGCGCTGACGATGCCTCCGACGGAACAGCGGGCGCGGATGCGAAGCATGAGAGGCATCGTGCAAGAGTTCAACGTCTACCGGTGGGCGGGCCGAATGCTCATGGATGCCGCCCGCATGCGGCAGCGGGCACGTATGGTGCGACAAACCAGCGCGCGAAATGCCAGAACCACGACGGGAGGGCAGGCGTGATCCATGCCCTCTCGGAGGCCGGTCTTTGTGCATTGCGCGACGCCGCATCCCGATCGCTTCTCTATGCGTTCGACTTCGACGGCACGCTTGCTCCGATCTCAAGCGATCGCCATGCCGTCACTCTGCCGCCTGGCGTGGCAGACTGGTTGCGTGAGTTAGCCAAGCGGGTGCCGTGCGCCATCGTATCGGGAAGGGCGCTCGCCGACGTGTCGCTGCGGACGAACGGAATCGTTCCTCATGTAATCGGCAACCATGGCATCGAAAGTCCGTTGACGTCTCACAGCACGCTGACGGAGGCCGAGCGAATCTGTGCCGATTGGAAGCGCGAACTCGAGAGCACGCTCGCGCCGATGATACTGCTCGGTGTGGAGATCGAGGACAAGCGATATTCACTGACGGTTCATGTGCGCCTTGCTCAAGACCCCGCAGACGCCGCACGGACATCACTTGCCTGGCTCCGGCGGCTGTCTCCGGAACCGAAACTGATCGAAGGCAAGTATTCGATCAATGCGTTGCCTCCCGGCTTGGGCGGTAAGGGTGAGGCAGCGTTTGCCCTCATGAAACATCTCGGCCGAACCGGACTGTTCTATATCGGAGATGAGGAAACAGATGAAACCGTATTCGCTTTGCCGGACGCGGTCACGATGGGCGTCCGTGTCGGCAGGCAGGCCGAGTCCCGCGCGCCCTTCTTCCTGCACGAACAATCCGAAGTCGAAGAGCTCCTACGCTTCTTAGTCCAATGCATGGCCTGATGCCTCCCGCGTCTGCAAATGCAGGAGCGATCCCGGAGGGAAACGGCCGAGGACCCATCACGGAACAGGCGCCGTGCCTCTCGAGCCTCGAGTAAGGTGCGCCTGATGGATGCGGCGGATCTCGTGATCGTCGGAGGGGGAGCCGCTGGCCTTGCCGCGGCGATCGCCGCCGCCGAACGAACAGGCGGTCGGCACGTTGCCCTGCTCGACGGGGCGAAGACGCTTGGCGCGAAGATTCTCATCTCGGGTGGAGGCCGGTGCAACGTCACCCACGAGGCGGTGTCGGCCACCGATTTCTTCGGCAATCGGCGCATCATCAAGAATGTGCTCGCTGCCTTTTCAGTTCGAGAGACCATCGACTGGTTTCACTCATTGGGTGTCGAGCTCAAGCGCGAAGGCACCGGCAAGCTTTTTCCCACCACTGATAAGGCGAGAACCGTGCTCAACGCGCTGCTCAACCGTTGCCAGGCCCTGGAAGTCAACATGTTCACAGGTCATCGGGTGAGGCGCATCGAGTGCGGGGCCGGCGGGAGAAACGGATTCACAGTCAGCCACTCACAGGGAACGATTCACACCAAGACTCTCATCCTCGCCACCGGAGGTCGATCGCTTCCCAAATCGGGAAGCGATGGTTCCGGCTACGCCTTGGCCAGCGACCTTGGTCATTCGGTCACTGCGACCGTTCCTGCCTTGGTTCCATTACTATTGGACGATAAGATGTTTCATCGGGAGCTTTCCGGCGTGTCGCAGGAGGTGGCGCTCACAACAGTCCTGGCCGGCAAAGCTATCGACGTCCGGACCGGCAGTTTGCTCTGGACCCATTTCGGTGTCAGCGGGCCGGTGGTCATGGATGCCAGCCGCGTGTGGACGTTGGCCCGTGAACGGGGCGAACAAGCCGAGATCTATCTCAATGTGCTTCCCGGGCGGACATTCGAACAGGCGAAACACTGGTTCATCATGCAGGCGTCGGAGAGTCCGCGAAGGTCTGTGGTGAAGACCTTGGCGCTCGTCGTGCCTGAGCGGTTTGCCGAGGCGGTATGTGCGTTGCTGGGTTGCGATCCACAGCGATCGGCCGCGCAAATGCCGCGAAGCGAACGGGACCGGTTGCTCAGCGTTCTGACGCGGCTGGCGCTTCCGGTGACCGGAGACCGGGGATGGAACGTTGCGGAGGTGACGGCGGGAGGTGTCCCGCTTGAAGAAATCAATTTCCGGACGATGGAGTCGAAATTGGTCCGCGGTCTGTATTTGATTGGCGAAATACTAGATTGTGACGGCCGCATCGGCGGCTTCAATTTTCAATGGGCCTGGGCGAGCGGCCATTTGGCTGGCTGCGCCGCTGCGGCGTCCGTCTCGTGAGCACGTTTCCGGCAGACACTTGAGCTATGGAACCGGGCGGAGTACAAGTGAAGACAGCGGCGCGATTTGATTCGTTGCGCATGATTCGATTCTTCGGTCACATTCTCACCTCCCTCGGCAGCAAGGTCCTCATTGCCCTTTCGGGATTGGGACTGGCCGGATTCGTCGTCTTTCACATGCTCGGAAACCTGCAAGTATTCCAAGGGCAGGACGCCCTGAATGCGTATGCCGCATTCTTGCGCGACATGCCCATGGCCCTGTGGAGTGCGCGGTTGGCGCTGCTTGCCATCGTCGGTCTGCATATCGGCCTGTCGGTCCGCCTGGCGATTCAGAACCGGCGCGCGCGTCCTGCCGGTTACGTGGTCCATCACTATCGTCGGGCCTCCCTGGCCTCCCGCACGATGACGCTGACCGGCAGCCTCCTGGTCCTGTTCATTGTCTTTCATCTGGTGCATTTGACGGCAGGCTGGCTGGACCCCGAGTTCCATAATCGCGTGGATCTCCGCGGCCAGCGTGACGTCTTCGGCAATATCGTGCACGCCTTCCAAAATCCGCTGCTGGTGGCGATTTACCTCGCCGGCCAAGCCGTGTTGGGACTGCATTTGAGCCACGCCCTGTCGAGCAGCCTGCAGACCTTGGGCTTGGAACATCCCATGCTGGATCGTCTGTTCCGAGGTGCCGGGCCGCTGGTGGCATTGCTGGTGGTCGTGGGAAATGTGGCCATTATCCTCGCGATCGCGTTGGGGCTGGTGCACGCGTGATCACCCTCGATTCTAAAGTGCCGCATGGCCCGCTCGAGACGAAATGGGACCGCCACCGGTTCAGTGAAAAGCTCGTGAGTCCGACGAACAA
>DASTQY010000005.1:0-6727 GCA_035761525.1 Nitrospira sp.
GCTCGCCGAAACAAGCGGCTGTGCGAGCAAATATTGATCAGTCCGGGTCAGGCTGAAGCTGAGTCGCGAGCCCTTTGAGCCGACTGAGCTCGTGTGAATCCCGCGACAGATCCGGAAGCGCATACGTGGTCGCAATGAGCACCGTTCGTTCGAGGCAACGGACGGCGGATACAAGATCTCCGCGGCGGCTGTAGAGCTCCGCCAATACACGCAGGACCGCAGCTTCTCCGACTTCCGCGCCCAGCTTAATGTAGTGCTCCGAACCGTTGTTCAAGCATCGTTCGGCACTCGTCAGATCTCCCTGGTCGAGAAAGCATCGTCCCATCTGGCTGTAGGTGACGGCCAAGCCTTCTTCGTTGCCGACCATACGGTGGTAGCTGAGTGCCTGACTAAACGACTCGATCGCTTGCTTCCACTGCTGTTCCCGGGCCTCCTGAAGGGCGAGATTGTTGTACAGGATGCCGAGTGCCCTGTGGTCGTTCAAGGTGTGAAGCAAGTCAAGGGCCTCCAGATAGTACGGCCGCGCCTGTTCGGGATGTCCTGTTCCGATGTGCAGATTGCCGAGATGGACCAGCGTATGCGCAATCGCATGGGTGTTGCGTTGCGTTCGCTGGATATCCAGCACCTCGCGGTAACATCGTTCTGCGGCATCGTAGTCTTGACTGAGCGCGCAGGCGTTGCCGAGATTGCCGAGCGAATTCGACAGTTCCTGCGGATTGCCCGCCTGGCGATCATCCAGCACCGCTGCCTCCCAGGCCGCTCTTGCCTGTACGAGGTCCCCTCGGTGGAGAAAAATTCTCGCGCGGTGCTTGTGACTCTCCGCCATGCTAATCGCCGCCCTTGGGCGTGTCTCGTCTGTATTCCACTTGCAAATCGTCCTCTTCATCCATCCCCAATCCCGCCCGGAACGACTCCCGCAATTCACGGATTTGCTCGACGTCTGCACGATGTTTTTCGTCGATTGAGGCGAGAAAGTGCTCGCACAGCCGGAGACCGGTGTGAAAGTGGCGAGCGAGGGTTTCTTCCGTGACCTGTTGCCAGGTGATATAGATACAAAACGCTTGAAAGGAGTGGGCGTTTGGATAGCGCTGCGCAAGATTCAAGAGGGCGTCATAGGCGTCTCTGGCCGCGCTGCCGGCCTGGGAGGAAAAAGCTTCTTCGAGTGCCACGGCGCTCTCCCAGTCCGCGCCGAGTTCGCCCTGTGCGTTGTGAAATGCGGCCTGTGCGGCTAGTGCAGCGTCGAATTGCATGAGGCAGTCCCATTGTCGGACGGCAACGAGTCGAGTGTAACGTTGCGCGAGCGCCATTCGCAACTCAGCGCGCGTTTACTTTTCTCCACGTAGCTTTGTACACTGGACGGCACGGTATGGAAGTCAAGCGGTCAACAGAAGAGAGGACCGATCCCGTCGATCAGATCATCCAGTATCATCTTCAAACGAAACATCACTTCAATCGATATGCGCGCGCCCTGGGCTATTTGGACTGGGCGAACCAGCCTGATCCCTTCCGTCGGTTTGAGGGAACGCGATTGACGACCCTACCGCTGCTCAATCCTGAGCATGTCCCCGTCTCGCCGGCCTATTCCGCGATCTTCGTGCAGGAGGGGGTGTCGCCCCACCCCGTGACGCTGGACAGTCTTTCGAGATTCCTTGAGTTTGCATTGGCCCTCTCCGCTTGGAAGCGGGCAGGGGAATCGGAATGGGCATTGCGCAGTAACCCCTCTTCCGGAAATCTCCATCCGACCGAAGGATATGTTGTACTGCCCTCTCTCGAGGGACTGGATGCGCGATCCGGCTTATATCACTATGCGCCGAAGGAACATGCGCTGGAATTGCGAGCGGAGATGTCGGCCGACGCGTTGGCGTCATTGCTTCGTTCGTTTCCTGCTCATACCTTTATAATTGGACTGACATCCGTACACTGGCGAGAGGCTTGGAAGTACGGCGAACGGGCGTTCCGGTACTGTCATCATGATGTGGGACACGCGATTGGCACGACGCGAATTGCCGCTTCGACCTTGGGGTGGCAGGCAGTGCTATTGGACGGGTGCAATCAAAATACCGTGGCGACGTTGCTGGGAACAGACCGCACTGAAGATTTCGCGGATGGGGAACCTGAGCATGCCGATTGTCTTCTGGCCATCTGGCCGAGAGTACAGGATTCCCCTCATGACCCTGTCCCGTTATTTCTTGATCCACTCATCGTCAAGCAGGTGGTGAAGACCACATGGAGGGGGAAAGCGAACCGGTTGAGCCAGGAACATGGTGTGCACTGGGACATCATCGATACGGCAGCCGAGTCCACGCGGAAGACGCAGGCGAACGAGGTGACGATCGAGCTTGAGCGTGCCCAGACTTCTTTCAAGGGGTCCGCGCCGGATGGCCATGTGTCTGCAGGGCAGATGATTCGGCAACGACGCAGTGCCGTTGCGTTCGATGCGGCGACCTCAATTTCCGCTGCGACGTTTTTCCACATGCTCGATCGGGTTATGCCCCGTGTCGAATTGGCGCAATCGGCTCGGCCAATGCCGTGGGATTGCTGGCCGTACGATCCGGCGGTTCATCTCATGCTCTTCGTCCATCGCATCGAGGGCCTGCCTCCTGGACTCTATTTCCTCGTTCGTGATCCCGCGAAAATGGCCTTTCTCCAAGGGGCGATGAATGCAGAACTCACGTGGCAGTTGGCGCCTGGTTGTCCGGAGGATCTCCCGCTGTATTGGCTGTTGGAAGGCGATGCCAGGAAACTCGCGGTCCAAGTAAGCTGTCATCAGGACATTGCCGGGGACAGTGCTTTTTCTCTGGGGATGCTGGCTGAGTTCGAGGGGTTGTTGCGGGAACGAGGCGCGTGGTGGTATCCACGACTGTTTTGGGAATCTGGCCTACTGGGACAAGTGCTGTACCTCGAAGCGGAAGCGGCGGGGGTGCGGGCCACAGGCATCGGATGTTTTTTTGACGACCCGGTCCATGAGATTGTGGCTGTGAAGGGGTTGAGCCTTCAATCCCTCTATCACTTCACCATCGGAGGTCCTGTCGAGGATCGCCGACTGATGACCTTTCCGCCGTATCGGCATCTGAATCGGCAGGCGTGAAGCGAGCGAACCGGAGCGAGCGATGTTCAAGATCAAGAAGAAGACTGACAAGCCGAAAGCCGCTGTGCTCTACAACATCGTGGAGGACTATTCGGAGTTTGATGCGCCGGGCAATGTGACCGTCTGTGCCATGACCCTGAGTGAAGACCTGCCGGCTCATGCGAGAGTGCTTTCAGAGAGCTACGATGTGCCTTTTGAGAGCATGGGTCAGTTGTTGAAAGAGGGTGGGATCTACGTCTATCCCCAACAAAGCGGCCTTCTCACCCGCGGGTTGTTCGCCTGCCTACTGGGCGATGCTGACGGCATACCAAAGCAGACGTTCGTGCTGGATGTGATGCAGTTCGCCGAAGCCGAACAGTCGGCGCGCGCACGATCAGTTTCCCTGGCGGCGGCCGCCAAGGAGGTGTTTTATCGGACGTTGCCTGAGGAATTGAAGCTGAAGCTGACCCAAAAAAACTTAGGCCTCGATTACCGCACGTTGGACCGAGCGGTTGCCAAGGGGGGCGATGTGAAGTACATCGACTTTCGAAAAGATTGGTCGCCTCACTTCAAGCGGTTGTGCATCATGCCGGACGGCCGTCTCGTCGAAACGGGCGGGTTGGATGAATTCGCCCGACTGCACGGCATTTCCACTGCGCAGGCGAAACTGCTTGTGGAACAGGGAGGGACGCTGGAGGTGGGTGAAGAAGTGCTGGCTTGTCAGATCGTCAATGGCCAGCCCGCTGTTGCCCGGTTTAGTGCGAAAAATTATTCGAAGGCGAAGGAACTGGCCGCCGCAAAAAACCTCCATATAATAGATGCGCTGAGCGAAGTGGCGTATAACGATCCGGCCATGATGCGGAGCCTTGTGCGCAAGGAACTGACGGGCGGCCGGCACGCATGATCGGAAGCCTTGCTTGATGATGTGGAGGATCGTCAGTAGGTGGCTCCTTGTGGGAATCTTCCTCGCTTCCTGCGCCCCAAAACCTATCTTGTATCCGAACCAGCACTACAAGGACATGGGCCGAGATGCTGCAGACCAGGCGATCGAAGATTGCAGTCAGATGGCTAAGGACGCAGGAGCGACTCCAAGCCGAGGAAAAACCGGGCAAGTCGCCGGGAATACGGTAGGGGGTGGAGCAGTAGGGTCAGCGGCTGGTGCGGTAGGAGGAGCGGTCGTCGGACATGCCGGCCGCGGAGCCATGGTCGGAGCCGCCAGTGGCGCGACGGCGGGTTTTCTTCGCGGTCTGTTCAGGCGGACGCCCCCTAGCCAGGCGTATAAGGAGTTCGTGCAGCGATGTCTGAAAGAGCGTGGGTACGATCCGGTCGGGTGGGAGTAAGAGAAACGGGATTATCTGGCTAATTCTTCGTTGACCGCTTCAACCATCTTGGTCAGATCGAACGGCTTTTCGAAGACACGGCGAGCCCCGAACAGTTTGGCCACGTCGAGGAAGTTGCGGTCGCCCTGCGCACCTGTCATCGCGATGATTTTCGCGTCCAAGTATTCGCGTGTCAGTTGCAGGGTCGCTTCCAACCCGTCGGTGCCCGGCATCAAAATATCCATGAGCACGAGATCAATCTGGTTGCTCTGATACAGGTTCAACCCTTCGCGTCCGTCGCGCGCTTCAAGGACCCGATGTTTGGCCTTCTCCAGCACGTCCTTTAATAAGTGCCGGATCGAATCCTCATCATCGATAACCAAAATGGTTGCCATGCCCATGGCTCCTTATAAGTGACGTGATATTACTCGTCTTCCTCTGACCTGTCTAGCGGGAAATGTCTCTCGCGCCTCACTCACGGAGTCCTCGTGTGACTGTCACGAGTTTTTGGCAAAGAGTCCCTTAGGGAAGTATACAGGTCTTGTGATTCGTCCATCAGCGAAGCGGTCCATCCGGGTACGCTCGCGAAGAAAAAACTCGGTTGACCTGGGCCGGCCTATTTGATACAAGCCTCCGAATACGTACGTATCCTCGCTGAGTCATCTTTTTTCTGGAGCGATCCGTGCCAGCCTCCGATTGGTCGTGGACGAGACGAACAGTCTTGAAAACTTCAGTGGCCAGTGTCCTTCTCTGGAGCGCACGTGTGGTTTCGCCCACACCGATCCGTGCAGAGGCCGACGCCTTACCCGAGGGCGAACTGTCATTTTATAACGTGCACACCGATGAGCGCTTGCGGGTTCGGTATCGCGATGAAAGAGGACACTACGATCTTTCGGCACTGGACGACCTGAACCACATCCTCCGCTGTCATCATACCGGCGAAGTGGCCGCCATGGATCCTCGTGTCATCGAACACCTTAATCTCGTCCAGAAAACGCTTGGCGGGGAAGGCGAGATTCACGTCATTTCCGGCTATCGGTCTCCGGAATACAATGCCATCCTGGTGAAACGAAGCCGTCGGGCCGCCCGGCATAGTTTGCATGTCGAGGGCCAGGCCGTCGACTTTTACATCCCCGGAGTACGGCCCCGTGAGATCAGACAGGCTGCCTTGAAACTACGATATGGCGGGGTGGGGTACTATCCTCGTGCAGACTTCATCCATCTGGATTGCGGGCCTTTCCGTTCCTGGTAATTCCCTTCACGCTCCCACCAATCCTTTCAGCCGGCCTTGAGAAACGTCACCGACAGCGGTGGCAATGTGAGTTGCAGTGAACAAGGAAAGCCGTGGCTGGGGTGCCTGTGCGCATGGACCCCGCCTCCATTGCCCATGTTGCTTCCACCGTACACGGAGGCATCGGTGTTGAGGAGCTCACGGTAGAACCCTTCATCAGGCGCGCCGATTCGATAGTCGTACCGCGGAACAGGAGTGAAGTTGCACACGCAGAGGATCTGCTCATCTGGATCTTGGGCTTTCCTCAAGAATGCGACGATGGAGTTCGCCGCGTCATGAAAATCCACCCACTGGAATCCTTGCCAATCATGGTCGACGGCATGGAGGGCGCGCTCGGACCGGTAGAGCCGGTTGAGGTCCCGTACCAGGTTTTGCACTCCTTGATGGTATCCGTATTGAAGCAGGTGCCAGTCGAGGCTGTGGTCGGGGGTCCATTCCTGCCGTTGCGCGAATTCGCCGCCCATAAAGAGCATTTTTTTTCCCGGATGGCCATACATGAGACCGTACAGTGCGCGCAAGTTGGCAAACTGCTGCCATTCGTCACCGGGCATTTTATTGATCAGCGACCCTTTGCCGTGCACGACTTCGTCGTGCGAAAGCGGGAGCATGAAGTTTTCGTTGAAGGCATACAGCAATCCGAACGTCAGCTGGTTTTGATGGTAGATCCGATGCACAGGATCGTGACTGAAATATTCCAACATGTCGTGCATCCAGCCCATGTTCCACTTGAAGGTGAATCCGAGGCCGCCCGTATAGGTCGGCCGGGAGACCCCGGCCCAAGACGTGGATTCCTCAGCCAGCATCATGGCACCCGGGAAGTCGCGATGGACAAGGACATTCAAGTCTTTCAAAAAGAGCACAGCGTCGAGATTTTCATGTCCGCCGAACTGATTGGGGATCCACTCACCCGCGTTGCGTCCGTAATCCAGATAGAGCATGGAGGCGACGGCGTACACACGAAGCCCGTCGATGTGATAGCGGTCTAACCAGGAGAGTGCGCTGTTCAACAGAAAATTCCGCACCTCAACGCGTCCATAATTGAAAATGCGG
>DASTQY010000006.1:0-8626 GCA_035761525.1 Nitrospira sp.
GGCCGCGATCGTTGATTCGGACAGTGACTTCCCGGCCAGTGGTGGTCGAGCGGATCGTAGCAATGGATCCGAGCGGCAGTGTCCTGTGAGCCGCCGTGAGCTTATGCATATCGTACCGCTCACCATTGGCGGTGCGATTCCCGTGGAATCCAGGTCCGTACCAGGAAGCCACTCCTCCTTCGACATAACCGATGGGGTACCCGGGAAAATAGATGGGTTTAGGCGGACTGCTACACCCTATGACTATGGCAGTCACAAGCAAAGCGCTGACAAAGGCCGGTGAGAAACGGAAGCCGGAGAGCAAACCACCAGTGATGGTCAGTAAGGAGATGCGCCCGTCATAGGATCCATGCGGGCAGATCGGCATCAGCCAAGTACCAGAGACAATGAAGCGAACATGGCTGCTAGAACTCGTCGAGGGACTGATCCCGCAGGATCGAGAGCGCTTTGTCGGTATTGGCGACCGTGAGAACAACGATCGCACGCTTGCCTTCCCTGGAGGGGGTACAATACCCGCATTTGATGTTAATGCGAGCCCGCGTCAACAGGTCGGCCACCTCGTTCAGCGCTCCCGGCTTGTTTTCGAGGCTCAGAATGAGGGCGGTTTCTTCGCTGAACTTAATTTTGGCTCCTCTCAAGGCGGTGCGCGCCCCCTCAACATCGGCGACTAATAGCCTGAGTTTACCGGTTCCTGTGACTTCCGGAGCCGAAAACGCCTTAATGTTCACACCTGCTGCGGCCAACACGGAGGCGACTTCGGCCATGACTCCCGGGCGACTCTGTCCGCTAATGACGAGTTGTGTGGTGGTAGGCATATAACTATCCTAATTATAACCCCCGCTTAAGAGTCCTATCACTTCGGGCGGGGGAATCGCAACAGTAACCGTCAATCTGGGCAGCCCTCCTAGGCTACAAAATGTGGCAGACCCCGTTAATAAAGGTGAATTCATAGATGTAGCTTATGACGATAGAAGCATCCTGCGTCAGTTTTTGGGCGGATTCCTTCATGCCTCGTGGCACCAATAGGTAAAAAGGGATTCCCCTCGTTATCGTCCGCATCCACTTTTCAACGATCTGTGGGTCCGACAATGACTCTTCAGTTTCAACTTCCGCCATCCATTCCATCGTGTCGCCCCCGGAGCTCACGTACCACCCAACAATATCGCAAGTCTGGTCGGGACTCGCCCAGGAATGGTGCTCGCCAGTCCCTTTTATGGTGGCTTTGCATACGAAGGCCTTGGCCCATCGTTGAGCCACCTGGCTGACGACTTGATCATGAACCGTTTCAATGCCCTGTTCGTGAAGCGAAGTAGTCATGTCCTACGGTCCTAATAATTCGAGACCTCTCCTTCTTCGAGGGAGCGGCGAGTGGTTATGAGCATCCGCTGGTTGCACCGCAAGTTTCGCACTTTAAACACGTGCCGTTGCGCACCATGGTGAATTGCTTACATTCCGAACAGGGATCGCCCTCATAGCCTTTTTGCCGCGCAATCTGTACGGCCGTCATCGTCAGCGTTTCGCGCTTGAGCTCCACCTTGTGTGTGACGCTGCCATTGCCGTTTCCATGGCCGTTGCCGCCATGTCTCGGCTGGATCCCTCGACGGGACGGAAACATCTCTGTGTTAATGGATGAGGACGCAAGCATCTGCGGGTCGGCCTCTTCATCAGAACATTCGGGATCCTGGTCGTCCTTTTTCACGGAATCCATCCGCAAGTCTTCTTCCTTGACCTGTGCAAGATCGTATCGATCCAAATATGTCACGGCCAGCTCACGGAAAATATAATCAATGATCGACGTCGACATCTTGATCCGATCGTTCAGCTTCACAGGTCCGTTGGGCTCAAAGCGCGTGAACACGAAGGCCTCGACGAACTCTTCCAGGGGAACGCCGTGCTGCAGCCCCAACGAAATGGCGATCGCGAAGCAGTTCATCAAGCTGCGGAACGCGGCCCCTTCCTTGTGCATGTCGAGAAAAATTTCGCCCACTGTGCCGTCTTCATATTCACCGGTACGCAGATACAGTTTGTGCCCGCCGATGACAGCCTTCTGCGTATAGCCATTGCGTCGTGCCGGCAGCGGCCGTCGCTTGGCAAGGTAGCGCACCAGGACCCGTTCGGTGATTTTCTCAGCGATGGTGAGCACCTCTGTCGAAGTTTCGAGGCTTTTCCCACCATCACTGGATGCCGACAACGGCTGACTCAGCTTGGAACCGTCGCGGTACAACGCCACGGCCTTGACCATGCTCTTCCAGGCGAAGAGATACGCGGACTTCACCTCTTCCAGCGTAGCATCCGCAGGCATGTTGATCGTTTTGCTGATGGCGCCGCTAATGAACGGCTGCGCGGCAGCCATCATGCGGATGTGGGCATCAACAGCGATGTAGCGCTGGCCGATTCTGCCACAACGATTGGCGCAGTCGAATACGGGAAGATGATCGGATTTCAGATGTGGCGCCCCCTCGACCGTCATCGCCCCGCAGCAATAGTCATTGGCGGCCGCGATCTCCTCCTGGGTGAATCCGAGCGCCTTCAGCATGTTGAAATTGGCTTCCATTAGTTGGACGTCAGTCAGTCCGAGCTTTGCTCGGCAGAATTCCTCACCGAGCACGTACTTGTTGAAGGCGAACTGGATCTCGAAGGCCTGTGACAGGCCGCTTTCCATACGGGCCAGCGCCGCGTCATCGAACCCTTTTTGTTTCAGCGTCTCATGATTGATGAATGGCGCACCTTGCAAGGTTTGCCGGCCGACACAATAGTTGACAATGTCTTGGATCTGCGCCTCGGTATAACCCAACGTGCTGAGAGCGGGCGGCAAGCTCTGATTGATGATCTTGAAATAGCCTCCCCCAGCCAGCTTCTTGAATTTGACCAAGGCAAAGTCCGGCTCAATGCCGGTCGTATCACAGTCCATGACAAGACCGATCGTTCCCGTCGGGGCAATGACCGTCACTTGCGCGTTGCGGTAACCGTAGGCAGTACCGAGCTCGAGAGCACGATCCCAGGCCCGCCTGGCGGCAATGAGCAGATCGGGCGGACAATGTTCCGCGTGTATGCTCGTTGGTTTGATCGTCAATCCTTCATATTCCTCCTCCGGGGCACTATAGGCGGCACGACGATGGTTGCGAATCACGCGCAGCATCGCCTCGCGATTTTTTGCGTAGCCAGGGAACGGCCAGAGTTCGGCCGCCATTTCTGCTGAGGTACTATAGGCTTCACCGGTCATAATGGAAGTGAGCGCGCCGCAGATGGCCAAGGCTTTATCCGAATCGTATGGAATGCCCTGCCGCATGAGAATCGTGCCGAGATTGGCATAGCCAAGACCGAGCGTCCGGAACTGATAGCTCTTCTCCGCAATGGAACGGCTGGGGAAGGACGCCATCAGGACACTGATTTCCAACACGATAGTCCAGATCCGGACCGCATGGCGAAAGTGCTCCAGTTCGAATTCGCCTTCCGACGTGAAGAACTGCGCCAGATTCAACGACGCCAGGTTGCAGGCGGTGTCGTCGAGGAACATATATTCGGAACAGGGGTTGGAGGCGTTGATGCGGTCGTCCTCGGGACAGGTGTGCCATTCGTTGATGGTCGTGTCGTATTGCGTGCCCGGATCGGCGCAGATCCAGGCAGCCCACGCCACGCGATCCCACAGGTCCCGAGCTTTCACGGTTTTCGCGACTTTCCCGTCGATCCGCCGCTTGAGCTGCCAATCGCTGTCCGCTTCCAAGGCGGCAAAGAATTCATTGGGAATCCGTACGCTGTTATTGGAATTTTGTCCGGAAACGGTCTGGTAGGCCTTCCCGTCCCAGTTTGTATCGTATTCATGGAACACGAAATGGGTGAATCCCTGTTGAGCATAAGAGAACATTCGTTGGATATAGGCTTCCGGAACGTTGTCACGGCGAGCCGCCGTCAGCGCTTCCCTTAGGATGGAGTTCTGCTTCGGGTCAACGGAGACATGCGGGATTCCTTCCGCATCAACGATATGACAGGCTTTCAACACGGCGTTCAGGCGTTGGGCGCAGATCTTCGATCCGGTCACCATTGCGGCAACCTTTTGCTCTTCGACGACTTTCCAGTCGATGAATTCTTCTATGTCGGGATGGTCCAAGTCCAGGCAGACCATTTTTGCCGCGCGACGCGTGGTGCCTCCTGATTTAATCGCGCCTGCGGCACGGTCGCCGATGCGGAGAAATGACATCAGACCGGAGGAGCGCCCACCGCCGGACAGGGCTTCACCGTCTCCGCGCAGTTTCGAAAAATTTGTTCCCGTCCCTGATCCGTACTTGAAGAGCCGCGCCTCACGAACCCACAGGTCCATGATGCCGTTCTCGTTGACCAGGTCATCCTCGATCGACTGAATAAAACAGGCGTGCGGTTGCGGGTGCTCGAAGGCATTTGTCGCCTTGACGACCTCTCGAGTCTTCGGGTCGACGTAGAAATGACCCTGCGCCGGGCCGGATAATCCATATGCGTAATGTAACCCTGTATTGAACCACTGCGGCGAATTGGGAGCGGCCATTTGATGTGCCAGCATGAAGCAGAGCTCGTCATGGAACGCGGCACTATCCTCGATTGTCTTGAAGTAGCCATAGGTTTTTCCCCAATGTGTCCAACAACCGGCCATGCGTTCAAAGACTTGTCTGGCATCGCGCTCTCCGCCCAGCGCTGGTTTACCGTCGTGTCCCATGATGGGATTACCGGCATCGTCGCGTTGCGGCACCCCTGCTTTGCGAAAGTATTTTTGCGCCAGGATATCTATCGCAAGCTGCGACCAGGATTCCGGAATGTCGATGTTGTCCAGCTTGAAGACGGTCGATCCATCAGGGTTGCGTATCTCCGATGCGCGTTTCACGAACTTCAACCCTTCATAGGGACTCTGTCCGGAACGAGTAAATCGCCGTTCTATTCTCACGATGCCTCCTCCTTGGACGAGGTAATTGCAGACTGACGTTGGCTCACCCTACGGAAGTACTAGACCAATGGCCTCAACCAATGCTGCTTTCTATGCATCTTTCGCTCATTGGAGCATAAGTCCTAAAGCTCATCTGAGGCGCGGAGTGACTACATATAGCTATTGGAGTAAATTGTCAACACTAAATATTGTGGTGTAACTGTGGAAACGGAGGAAATGCTGTGGATAATAGAAAGGTCTTGCCTAGGGCCGGTCCGCACAAAAAATTCGAAGGTTATCCACAGTTGTGGATAGTGAAAACGGAAGAATTTGGGCCGCGTGAGATGTAATTAAACAGGAACTAAAACGCCAAACGACCCAGTCGAACGATCGCCTCGTCTATGCCCTGCAATGGAATAAAATGCCCAGCAACGCCGAGCACGACAATCCGGGAATTGAACACGGTGCTGTCGTAAACGCTCACAAGTCCCCAGTTGCGTCGGACGGTGTGCGGACGTACAACGCTGTCAACCAACTCATGGCTGTGCGAACGAAAAATCGTGCGCACCATCGCCCGCTCGGGCGAGAGTTGTGTTCCGTCGCTGCGCTCAATGGCCTTGGCGAGTTCACTCTCGACAAAGGTCAGATATTCATCGATCGTTGGATTGGAAAGGGCGAGACCGATGCATACGCTCAGCGCCGTCACCAGCATCCCGAGCCGGAACAGAGTCACGGACATTCCCCTTTGACAAACGGTAGTCGCATGATTAGCCTACCGGCCAGTTTGTTTCGACAATACAAGTCTAACATCGCGAACAGGGCGGAGGGCACATTATGTTCGTATGGAGCAAGAAGCTGATCGCATCGCTGCTGGCGTTGTTCTTGGTGCTGTTGGGAGTATTTTTGATTCATGGCGCGCCCGACAGCGCCAGTGGGTTGAAGATTCACACAACCAGGTGGATGGCGCTCAATTACATCGGTCTCATGATCTGGGTCTTCGTCTGGATGATCGATCAGACACGCATGAGGGGTAAAAACGTGTGGATCTGGCTCATGCCATTTGCTCTGGCACCCTTGCCGACCTTAATGTTGTTCGTACTCTTCCTTCAGCGTCGTCTTAAGCCGGTTTCATGACCGGAGATTCCGGCGAAGTTTCGTCGGACGATATATCCGGAGGCAGCTGGCGCCGGTATAGCCAGACGAGCCAGCAACCAGGCAGCGCCAACACAAATGAAAGAAAAAAGAACCAGCCCCACCCCAACATACCAACGGCTTCAGCGGAAGGACGACCGGCAAAGACCCGTCCGAGGGCTTCGAGTGAAGACAACAACGCAAATTGGGTGGCAGTGTAGCGATGGTCGCAGAGCGACATGACCAAGGCGACAAAGGCCGCGGTTCCCATCCCTCCGGTTACGTTTTCTATGACTACTGATGCCGCAAGAGCCTCGTAACTTTTTCCGATCCACGCGAGGACCATGAAGGAGAGGTTCGAGAGAGCCTGGAGCAGGCCGAAAAACAGAAGCGACCGAATCAAGCCCGTCTTGGCCATGATCAGACCACCAGCCAGTGCTCCGATTAACGTCGCTGCGATGCCCACGCCTTTGACATACCCTACTTCGCCGGTAGAAAAGCCAAGGCCGCCGATGAAAAAGGCCGTCTGCAATGATCCGGCGACGGCGTCTCCGAGTTTATACAGGACGATCAAGCACAGCAGTCCATAAATGCCAGGGCGAGCAAAGAGTTCCCTTAAGGGAAAGCCGACTGCCTCCTTGAGCGTTCTCGGGGCGGCACCCTCTCCCGGAGGATTTGGACTCAGAAGTATGGTGGCGACGCCTGCCCCCATCAAGGCAGCCAGCACGAGGTAGGTTCCTTTCCAGCCAATCTGCTCAGCGAGGACAAGGGCGCCCGCGCTGGCCACTAACATAGCCAGACGATAGCCGTTCACCCATAAGGCAGCGCCGAACCCTCGCTCCGCAGGAAGGAGCAGATCGGTGCGATAGGCATCGAAAACGATGTCCAACGAAGCCGAAAAGAAGGCGACGCCAACAGCCATCAATCCCAGCCAATGGGGACTCTCATTGCTTCCAATGAATCCCATCAAGGCCAGACCCGACGCCACAGCGATTTGCGTGATCAGCATCCAGCCTCGCCGCCGCCCCAACCAAGGCAGCGAGATTCGGTCAATTAAGGGAGCCCAGAGAAATTTTAAGCTGTACGGCAGACCTACCAGCGTGAAGATTCCGATTGTTTTCAGGTCGACGCCGGCGACCGTCAACCAGGCTTGAAGGGTTCCCGAAGTCAGGGCCAATGGCAAACCAGATGCGAAGCCCAAGGGCAGCATCAGCGCGACGCGCTTATTGGCAAGGATGTGTGCGAATGAATCCGCGGCCATGTGATTATCGTGACTCGTGTGGGTCTAGAGTAACACCGGACCGCTGACTCGTTGAGGAGAATCTAGAATTCTGTCGGAGCAAGCGATCGTTCGAAACCGGAAAGAAAGTGACAACCGCTCAGCAAGGCTGTCCATTGAAGGTGCAGGGTTTGTAGCGAGAGACGTCGAATTCGATGTTTTCCTGGTAGATGCGTTCATTGCCGTTGACGCCGTCTTGCTCGGGATCGTTCCACATGTTGTGATTCCACCAATAAAAGAGCGGGTGGATTTCCGTTTGATACACGGGGTTGCCGAAATTACTGCGGGCGTATTCCTGGACCATCCGGCCGGTCACATAATCGACCTGACCGTCGCCCTTTAGCGAATACAGCATGAGAAACAATCGAGCTTCATGGTCGTACAACTCGTCGATGCGCGTGCTTAGATCGGGTTCAATCGGTAGGACGTCCTTAGACCAGACCTGCTCCTGAACAAGGATGCTCAAGGAAAACACGCAACAAGCGGTGAATGAGCGGAGCGTCACCGGTGTCCTCATACGGCAGGGTCGTTTACGGCATGCTAGCACGGTGCTTCGAGGCCTTCAACCATGCTGCCATCGGTTTGCCGCACTTGCCCGCCGCGCAAGCACGTCTCTATAATGATCGCCCCATGATCAAGCGCGCGTCATTGCATAGTCTCGGCTGCCGTTTAAACCAAGCCGAAACATCGGTTTTGGCGTCTCAATTGCGGCGCCAGGGGTATGCTCTTGTCGACTTTGGAGAGCCGACCGATCTTCTTGTCGTCAATACATGCTCCGTGACCGAGGAAGCAGAAAGAACCTGCCGCTATGCGATACGGAAAACCTTGAAACATTCGCCGGATGCGTTCATAGCGGTGACCGGATGTTACGCGCAAACGGGTTTGCAAAGCCTGCGGAGCATTCCCGGCATCGATCTCATTGTAGGCAATCAGTTCAAGTCGGACTTGCCCTCATTTCTGCCGCCGCCGCAAACCCTGCGTAAACAACCAGCGCCGGAAGTGCTTCACACCAAGACCATCGACCGAGACGACTTCGTCCTTCCAGAGTTCGGAGAGCCTCATTCAACCAGAGCTTTGGTCAAAATCCAGGATGGCTGCAATGTGATGTGCAGTTTTTGCCTCATTCCGTTTGCCCGGGGCCGCGAGCGAAGCCGCAAGGTCGAGGACATCCTTTCGGAAGCCGCCACACTGGCGGCCGCTGGCCATCATGAGCTTGTTCTCACAGGTGTGAACATCGGGCAATTTTCTCAAAGCGGGGCTACCCTCGCCGATTTAATTGATCGGTTGGAGAGGATACATGGCATCCAACGCATCAGGCTTTCGTC
>DASTQY010000007.1:0-3746 GCA_035761525.1 Nitrospira sp.
GATTGTGCTCTTGCTGTCGTGGCCGGATTGGGCCTTGGCTGAAGAGGCCCCGCATGCAGGCTACCGCGGCATTGCGTCTATCTATTACACGCTGATCTGGGGCATCCTGGCGTACGGCTTGTGGGATGCCTTCGGGAAGAAAGCGTTCTATGTAGGGGGACCGGTGATCGCCGTCATCATTTACTTTCTACTCCCGTCAAGCTGACGGGCGTCAGCAGCCCCAAGACTTCTTGGGAAGACGGCGGCAAGCTCAAGCAGGGCGTGCCGCCCATCCCACGCAAAGATCATCCATGCATCGTCGCTCCACGTCGTGGGCTCGAGTTGAGCCAACCGGTTCAAGTCCAAACGAACGTCGTGATCCGCAACAATCCGGAGCCACCGGCTAATCCTGACCGACTTCTTCGCTGGAGATAACGATCATGCGTCGCTTTGCCTGCTGTCATGATGAGCAAGAAAGCCGGCATCTCACGGAAAATCAGGAGTCAGTGCGGGAGTGATTGCAGGCGTTCTGTCAGCCGGAGATTCTCGGCATAGTCAACGGGGCAGTCGATGACGGCCGGCACCTTGCTGTTCAACGCTTCCTCCAAGACGGGCCGAAGCTCAGACGGCTCCGTGACGCGATAGCCGATCGCGCCGAAACTCCCAGCGTACTGCAGAAGGTCAGGGTTGCCGAATTCAACGGCGGACGTCCGGCCGAACCGGAGCTGTTGCTTCCAGCGGATGACACCGTAGCCGTTGTCCCGCCATACGAGAACGACCAGTGGTAATGCCAGACGCACGGCCGTTTCCAATTCCTGAGAGTTCATCAAGAACCCACCATCGCCGGTGACCGCCACCACTCTCCGTTCGGGACACAACAACTTTGCGGCGATGGCGCCTGGCACGGCAATGCCCATGGCGGCAAACCCGTTCGAGATGATGCAGGAGTTGGGCACCTCGCAGGGAAACATCCGGGCCATCCAGAGCTTATGCGCGCCCACATCGCAGACCACCAGATCATCCGGCTTCAGACCCGCGCGGAGTTCCCGCATCAGGTGTTGCGGCCGCAGCGGCCAGGATGGTGAGCCGGCCACTTCTGTGTTGAACCCATCGATCACCGCCTTGCGTGAAATGGAAGACCAGCGCAAATCAAACGGCGGGACCCCGGCCCCGATGAGGTCTAAGGAGCGACGAAGGTCTCCCAGCAGGCCCACCTCGACGATGTAGTGCTCGTCGACCTCGGCAGGTGACCCGTCGATGTGCACGATGCGCTTGTCACGCCGGGGATTCCAGAAGCAGGGGGCATACTCGACGAAATCATAGCCGATGGCGATCACCACATCGGCCTGCTCCATTACGGCCGACGCATAATCGCGGGCCAAGAGACCGATCGTATAGAGGGACAGCGGATCGCTGTCAGGAAAAACCCCTTTGGCCATGAAGGTGTGCAGGACGGGAATGTGCACCCGGCGCGCAAACTGTCTGACCGCATCGTGTGCGCGGCTGCGAATCACGCCGTTTCCTGCCAGAATGACAGGACGCTGCGCTCCGGAAATCGCGCGCACCGCTTTCGCGACCTGAGCCGGCGACGGCTCCGGCATGACCGGCGCCTGGACGAACAACGGCTGCAGCAGGCTCGAATCGCCGATCTGCTCCTCCGCGACATCCTCGGGCAGCTCCAGATGTGTCGCACCGGGTTTCTCCGTCTGGGCGATCTTGAACGCTTTCCGGACGGCTTCGGGAATTACCTCCGCTTTCGGAATCGAGGCGCTCCATTTGGTGACGGGCTTGAACATCGACATCACGTCGATGTATTGGTGCGATTCCTTATGGCGCCGGTTCAGCGATGCCTGTCCCGTGATGGCCACCAACGGCGCTCGATCCAGGAATGCATCCGCGACGCCGGTCAACAGATTGGTCGCGCCGGGGCCGAGCGTGGACAGGCACACTCCCGCCTTCCCGCTGAGCCTGCCATAGACATCGGCCATAAATGCCGCACCCTGCTCGTGCCGGGTCTCGATGAAGCGTGTGCGGGAACCGAGCAGCGCATCCGTTAGCTCGAGTGTTTCCTCGCCGGGCAAACCGAAGACAAGTTCCACGCCTTCGTTCTCCAGGCAACGGACCAGCAACTCTGCCGCCTTCATGCAGGGACTCCTCGATTATGGCGGCAGGACATAGTCCCGCCCCAGTGCGGATGTCTTGAACAAACGCATCTGCATGGTCTCCACAGGCAGAAATGGATATTGGTTTTTGATCAAACGCTTGTAGTGCTCGAATCCTCCACGCCCTTCTAAATAGTAGCGCCAAATCTTCGGCTCTTTATAGCAATCCAATCCGAAGTGCCCGATGTAGACCAGCTCACCCGCCTGTACCGTGAACGTCCCGCCGACCGGCTTGCCGCCTTCAAAGAGCCTTGCACGTCCGACGCTCACAGTCCTCACATCCGTCGTGGAGAATGCCACCCGGATGGCAAACATCGCCAAACCATACTCGCCGGGATCCAATGCCAGCACGTAGTTGGTGGCCGGTCCCCCTCCGACGTATGTTGAGTCTTCGATGACCACATCGGCCGTCGCAACGTCTGCCGTGGTCACACTCGGCAACCGATCGAAGCCAAATGATCGCAACTGTCCGTTCTCGAATTTCCCGCACTTCCACGAGCGGCCCCACAACGCTGAGAGCACGACCAGGCCCTTGGTTGTATCTGTTCTATACGACTCTGCAGTCACGTCGTGCCCGGGGCTTGAAACACCGGGCGACGTACAGCCGGCCATCACGATCATGGTCGTGAGCAGCGCGGACCCTCTCAGCATGGCGCGTGGCTCCCAACTCTTGCAAGCGGTTCAGTTGACCTTCACCTATGACGGACCCTACGCTCCCACCGGGCGCACGTCAACAATGGAGAGCTGACTATCTTTCCATGAATGTACAAACGCCTTGGCATTCTGAACAGCCCATGCTCATATGCTTAACGGGAGCATACACGGCTTCAAATGTGAAGGTGATAAGGCCAGCCTTATCACGATTTAGCGAGTCAGGATCGCCACATGCCAGAGCATAGAAATCCATTATTTTCCTTCGAACGGCTGAAATGGCAAGGCCGGCTGGTGGGGATCGACTGGACTTCGGTCAAAACGTACAATGTCCCGGCTTCTTGATTCACACTGTGTTGACCTGAACGATGGCCGATCAAGACCTGAGCGAACCGGCACCAGATGCGTCCTCGGAAACCAGACGGAAGGATCTCACCGATTGGGTAACGTGGCCGGATGAGAGGTTGCTGGATCTTCGGCTGTGCGACCTTGATGTCAAAATTGCGGGTAGCAATCTTGAGGACCGCATCGCGCAGCTTTACCAAGAACTCGATGGCCGCGGCCTTCGCTTTCATCCCCATTTTTGGCTATCTGATGAATGGTTCTGTCCTGATGATGTGCCCGGCATCGCGATCCCGTTTTACCTCGCCCACCCCCGCCTCGCCAAGCTCGAACTCGCTCAGATGTTAGAAGTGGAAGGGGGCGATCCGGACTCGTGCATGCGCATCCTGCGGCATGAGGCCGGCCATGCCATCGAGAATGCCTTCAAGCTGCGACGCCGACGGCATCGGCAGCAGCTTTTCGGAAATAGCTCCGAGCCGTATCCCGATGATTATTCTCCAAAGCCCTATAGCAAGAGTTTTGTGCTTCATCTCGACTCGTGGTACGCCCAAAGCCATCCAGATGAGGACTTCGCCGAAACCTTCGCCGTCTGGCTGACCCCGAATTCTCTCT
>DASTQY010000008.1:0-18779 GCA_035761525.1 Nitrospira sp.
GGTTTCCTGCTCATCGAGTCCAAGACGAAGCGCCGCCTCCTCGGACAACCGCTTGCCCACGTCGCTGTGGTCCTCCTCACGGCCCTTGCCCAGATCGTGCATCAAGACCGCGAGGTGGAGAATGTCTTTGCGCTTGATCGCTCGATACACCTCTCCTAATACGCCGGTATCCTGACTCAACGCTTCAGCCCGGCCGACGGCCAGCAGACTGTGCTCGTCTACGGTGTACTTATGGTACTGATTGAACTGCATGAGGCCCCGTACCGTCCCCATCGCCGGCACCAGCTTTTCGAGCAGATGGGCCCGATGCATGGCTTCCAACGTGCCGGTCGTGCGCGGCCCGGACAGGATCCGGAGGAACGCGCGGCTGACTTCGGGCGTCCGGTACGCGTCCGCAGACACCTGATCGACGTGGCGGTGGATGTCCTCAATTAACGGAGGCACGATGGTCAGATTCCTGTCCCGGGCGAGATCGAACAGGTGAAGCAGAAGCGCCGGGCTGTCCAACACCCTGTCGCGGTGCTCGTCCGCAACCGAGAGCAGGCTTCCCCGAACGACAAAGTAACCATCCACTCGCGGGGCCGGAAGGAAGCGCGCCACCCGCCGCCAAAACGGGACGCTTCGGCATCGCTCGACGAATCGCATGCAGCGTTCGTGCAATCCCATGGTGTGCTGGTAATACTGTTGCATAAACTGCTCGACCGCGAGCAGATGTGGTTGATCGTGATAGCCGAAGTGCTGCGCCAGCCACACCTGCTCGTCAAACGTGAGGATTTCCTGCGCCGTTCCGGCATGGACGTGAAGCAGTGATCGAACGCGCCACAAGAATTCCCGTGCCTCGGTCAGCGCGAGCAAATCCGCTCGGGAGAGGATGCCGCGATCCGAGAGTTCGCGAATGGTCGGGGCCTGATAGCGTGCCATGCCGGCCCATTGCAGGAGGTGGAGATCCCGAAGACCGCCCTTGCTTTTTTTGACGTTTGGCTCCAGCAGATACACCGTTTCACCGAACTTCTCGTATTCCCGGCGCCGTTCCTCAAGTTTCTGATCCAGATAGGCATCGGTATTCTTGAAGACGACTTTGCGGAGATACTTGCGATGAAAGTCCTGGAACAGCTCTGCACTCCCCGCGAGAAACCGCGCTTCCATCATGGAAGTCTTGACGGTCGCATCCGTTTCAGCCAATTCGGTGCTGTCGGCAATGGTCCTGACGCTGTGACCGACCTGAAATCCGCAATCCCACAATGGGTGCAGGACTGCGCGAACCAGGGATTCCACCGCCTTGTCCGCGCCCGGCTGGAACAGGAACATCAAATCGATATCGGATTGCGGGGCCAATTCCCTTCTGCCATAGCCGCCCAATGCCATGAGACAGCATTGGCGCATGCCGACGGTCGCCCTCTCTTCGCCGCCCTGCCGCAAGGCTTCGCGATAGCGTCCAATGATCAACCCGTCGACGAATTCCGTCATCGACGCCAGGGTTTCTGCACCCGAGACTCCTGCCATGACGCGTTGTGCGATGAGAGACCGGTGCTCTTCAAGCACGTGGACAAGGTTGGGGGCTTCCGAAAGGGAGGACGAAGAAGATTCGCGTTCCATGATGGGTGTTACAGGGCCGTCTCCCCTGTTTCTCCGGTGCGGATGCGGACGGCGGCGCTCAGATCGCGCACAAAGATCTTCCCGTCTCCGATGCTCCCGGTCTTGGCCGCCCGTGAAATCGTTTCCAAGACCCGTGGCACCTGTCCATCCTGCACGGCCACCTCGATCTTCACCTTGGGGACGAACTCGATCGTATATTCCTGGCCGCGGTAGGTTTCTTTGTGCCCTTTTTGGCGGCCGAATCCTTTGACCTCCGTCACCGTCATCCCCTGCACACCAATCTCCAACAGCGCGTCCTTCACTTCATCAAGTTTGAACGGCTTGATGATGGCTTCAACGAGTTTCATAAGCGGTCTCCATGCTCAGCATTCCGTCACGAGTAGGCACGTTCGTTATGTTGTGTGAGATCAAGCCCCGTCGATTCCTCTTCCTGGGTCACGCGCAACCCGATCGATCCGTCGACAAGTTTTAAGATGGCGTAACTGCCTAGAAAAGAAAATGTGCCGGTAGCCACGACGGCAAGAATCTGCATCGCGGGATGGCCGTGTGCCGCGAAGAATCCGACGCCCAGCATGCCGAGCATGCCGCCCACACCATGCGTTCCCATGACGTCGAGCGTGTCATCATAGCCGATCTTCCCCTTCCAAACAATTGCCATATAGGAGCAAAAACCCGCGGCAATGCCGAGCGCAACAGCGGCCAGCGGCCCGAGCATTCCGGCACCGGCGGTCGAGGTCGCCAAGCCGGCAACCGCGCCGCTGGCGACTCCCAACACGGTCGGCTTTCCCCGGTGTTTCCATTCCGCCAGCATCCACGCAAGGGCGGCGGAGACGGCGGTGAAGTGCGTCACGGTCACGGCCCCGACCGCCGTGGCATTCGCCCCCCGGGCGCTGCCGCCGTTGAAACCGAACCAGCCGAGCCACAATAAACCGGCGCCCAACAAAATAAAGGGTAGATTATGGGGCGCCATGTAATCGGTGCGCCAGCCGCGCCGTTTGCCGACCACCATCGCACAAGCGACCGCGCTGAACCCCGCGCTGATATGGACAACGGCGCCGCCGGCAAAATCGAGCGCACCGATTCTCGCCAGCCACCCGTTTCCCCATAGCCAATGGGCGATGGGCGTATAGACCAGGACGGACCAGAGAGCAGCGAACAGCAACATCGCGCCGAACTTGATCCGTTCGGCAAACGCTCCGGCGATCAAGGCGGGGGTGAAGGCCGCAAAGAGCAGCTGAAAGAGCATGAACGCCTCGAGCGGAACGGCCGGCGCATACACAGGATGGGGCGCAGCTCCGACGTCCATGAGCAATGCCCAATCCAATCCACCAATCACACCTCCCCGGTCCGGGCCAAACACCAGCGTGAAGCCACAGACCAGCCAGACGACGCTGACGACGCAGAGAATCGCGAACGCCTGGACCATCGTGCTGATGACGTTCTTACTGCGAACCAGGCCGCCATAATAAAAGGCCAGGCCGGGGATGATCATGCCCACGACCAGTGCCGATGCAGCCAGTATCCAGGCGACATCGCCGCTGTCCACGCTGCCTTCACGTTGGCCGGCCCAGGCCTGCGTGGCACAAACGGTCACCCACAAGCCTGTGATCGCGCCTCGTGAAACCCAGTGATGCCGTTCACTCATGCCGCCTCCTCTCTAAAACCATGATGCGAAACAAGTTGTCTGCTGTGCCCGCACCTCACGAAACTACGTGCCTCGGTATCCGTTCGTGATCGGCATGCGTCGATCTTTTCCCAGCCCCCGATGCGTAATCTTGATGCCCACAGGTGCCTGGCGTCGCTTGTATTCACTTCGATCCACCAGACTCACCACCCGCAGCACGGTCTTTCGGGCGAATCCCATCCCGACCATCTCATCCACGGACCGGTCATCCTCGACGTAGGCCTTCAAAATCGGGTCGAGTACCGGATAAGGCGGCAGACTGTCTTCGTCTTTTTGATCCGCTCGTAACTCGGCAGTCGGCGGCCTATCCAGAGTTCGCTTTGGAATGACCGGGCTCTGCCGGTTGCGGCGGTCGGCCAATGCATACACCATAGTCTTGGGCACGTCTTTGATCACCGCAAACCCTCCGGCCATATCGCCGTACAGGGTGGCGTAGCCGACGCTCATTTCGCTTTTGTTGCCCGTCGTCAACACGAGATGTCCAAACTTGTTCGATAGGGCCATCAACAAATTGCCCCGGATCCGCGCCTGCAGATTCTCTTCGGTCGTATCGACCTTGGTGCCAGCGAATACAGGTTTCAGCGTCTGCAGATACGACTTGAAGGTCGGCGTAATCGGCAGCGTCTTGACTTGAATCCGGAGGCGGCGCGCCAACTCTTGGGTATCCTCGCAGCTCTCGCGAGAGGTATAGGGTGACGGCATGAACACGCCCAGCACATTCCGGGGACCGAGCGCGTCCACCGCCAGTACAGCAGTCAGCGCCGAATCGATTCCCCCGCTCAGGCCAATGACGACTCGCTTGAAGCGGTTCTTTGCCACGTAATCACGCACTCCCAGCGTCAAGGCTCGATAGACTTCATCCAACGGATCGGCCAACGGTTCGATCGATGGGATCAATCGTGTCCGTCTGGCAGGCAGCTTTCCCTTGAGGGTAACCCGATCGATGGCCGTGGGCGTCCTTCCGCTTACCTCCGGCCTTCTCCCCTCCGCCGCTCGTGCTCTGGCAACCGACTCGACGTTCAGATCGACGACCAATAAGTCCTCTTCAAAGGCCTTCGCTCTGGCAATCGGCTCGCCGGTATGATCCATGACGACGCTATTGCCGTCAAAAATCAACTCGTCCTGTCCGCCGACGGTGTTCGTATACGTGACGATCACCCGGTTGTCCCGGGCACGCGTCGCCAGCATTTCTTCGCGCGACCGGCTCTTGCCCCCGTGAAACGGCGAAGCATTGATGTTAACGATCACTTCTGCTCCGGCATTGGCCTGCAGTCTCGTCGGCCCTTCGGAAAGCCAGATGTCTTCGCAGACGTTCACGCCAACGACCGTGTCGTTTACCGTGATGAGTGGGAGACGGCGTCCTGGACTAAAGTACCGGCTTTCGTCGAAGACGCCATAATTCGGCAAATACCATTTGGCGTAGGTCAAGGCCAGGCGGCAGTCGGTGATGACGGCTGCGGCGTTGTACAAGTCGTGTCGCCCGGCAGGAAGCACCGCCGCGGCTCCCTCTCTCAGCCCTGACGCGTGCCCCTGTCCCACATAGCCGATGACCACATTGCAATGTCGGCACGCACGAACAATCTCGTTCAGCGCACGGCGATTGTCCGCAACGAACTGCGGCTTCAACAGGAGATCTTCAGGTGGATACCCGGTGATGGCCAATTCGGGAAACGCGACCAGGTCCGGCTTGGCCTTTCTTGCTTCCACCAGCCAGTTGATGATCCGGCGCACATTGCCGTCCAGATCCCCAACGGTGGGATTCATTTGGACCATGGCAATGCGAAGGGTGCGCATCAAACCTATCTGTCTCCAGTCGGCACAGCCGCAGAATGCCCAAAGCGGCTGCCCGGCAAGGCCACAACGAAGCTCATACGCCGAGGAGGTATATACCGAGCTTCGCGTGAGCCGCTCGCTTCGATCAAATGCGAGCGGATAGGTATTTTGCCTCCAGTGGACGAAATCGTACGTCGAGTGTCCGAGCGAGTGAGAACGCATCTGGCGGTCGCTTTGAGCATTCTGCCTAAAAAAAAACGCCCTCGGATCCCTTGGCAGGACCGAGGACGTCATTGTCCGTCATTCTGTCGATGTGATGTGGAGACTCCATTGTCTCCGAAGGTCGAGCGGAGGATAGCACCCGGCTCGATGGAGTGTCAAACCGTGCACGACGAATCCAAGACACAACGGGCCCGCTGCTCAATATTTCCTCAAGGCCAGAGGCGGCAGTTGCCACAGTAGACCCCGTACGGCACCCCACAACTCAGCCAATGCCAGAGCCATCGCCGGCGCCGATCGTGATACGAGTTTGACCACGAGGCCTGACGCGGCGGGCTGGGACACGCCACCGAGTATGGATTCATCTGGTTGCTTCTCCACTATGTCGGCAAGAGCCGATTCCAGCGATGCCCTCAGGGTTCCGGTGATCGCATCCCCGACGATAAACAGCGATCCGACGTAATCCCAACGTTCAGCCAGGCCGACTCCGCTCCATTTGTTTCCGGGAACGATGAGGTAATGCTCCGCGAGTGATGAGCCTGCCGCTGGTTCGATGTGAATCCGGTTGCTGAACGTCGTGAACTTCCAACGTTCTCCGTGGGCGATCCGGCCGGAAGCCATCGCATCCCACAACACGATGGTGGCTCCGGCTGCCAGCTTCACATCGATCGTTTGACGGAACCGGGAACCGGCAAAAGGAATCGTATGCTCCGGTATCCACTCGACGATTCCTCCTTCCCCCACTTTGAGAGCGATCTCTTGGACTGACTCCTCTGACAGGGATCGATACACACGATTGGCCGACGGGGTCGAGATGAGCGCATGTCCCTTTGGACCAACCGAGACATCGATGGAAAGCCGGTCGCCACCGACCAGGCCACCAGATGGATTGACCAGCAGTGTGTAAGCACTGCCTGAGTCATCCAGATAGATAGGAGGAAAGAGATGCCAGGGCGTCTGGCAGCTTGTCCGTCCGAATATCGTGCGACCGCCCCGCCGGACGTATTCCAGTGCCAATGTGCCGACTCGACCGATTGATGCCGTCCGGCCCGTGGAATCCGAGCGAGACGACGCCGCAGGGGAGGCCGGGGCGCTTTTAACGATGGTGGTCATGCGGATGGATGTGCGACTCGACCCAGGTCACGACCCGATCCAGGCCGTCGCCGGACATGAGGTTTGTGAACACAAACGGCCGGTCGCCGCGCATGCGGCGGCTGTCGCGATCCATCACGCCGAGATCGGCGCCGACGTAGGGTGCGAGATCGATCTTGTTGATCACCAGCAGGTCGGACCTGGTGATGCCCGGCCCTCCCTTGCGGGGGATCTTGTCACCCTCTGCCACGTCGATGACGTAAATCGTATGGTCCACCAGCTCCGGGCTGAACGTGGCGGCCAGATTGTCGCCGCCGCTTTCGACGAACATGAGCTCGACCTCAGGATGTCTGCGCAATAGTTCGTCGAGCGCCTCTTGATTGTGGGAGGCATCTTCTCGAATCGCCGTATGGGGGCAGCCGCCGGTCTCGACTCCCAGGATGCGGTCTTCGGGCAATGCGCCCCTTTTCGTGAGAAATTCGGCGTCTTCTTTCGTGAAAATATCGTTCGTGACGACCGCCAGACTGTATCGATCCCGCAATGTTCGGCAGAGCGCTTCCACCAGCGCAGTCTTGCCGGATCCGACCGGCCCGCCGATTCCAATCACGGGAACCTGCTTTGAGCGGGCTGCGCTGACTCGGCCGCTTCCACAATACTGATCATCGGCTCGATGCATTGAGACCTCAAAAGGCGTCCGGCCTACTTGTTTGGCAACTACAGGGATATGCCGGGACGAGCTGATCGTTCGACGTTCAGGACCGAAACAACCGTGATTCCAACCGTGCGTGCCGCATCGCATAAATGTCGTGCACCGGAGACCACGACACTAAGCTTGTCTGCGGTTTCGCCCGACGACTGAGTTCGGTAATCAACGGCCCCCAATCATGGAGGAGCTGTTGGCCTTCCTGTTGACCTACCGGCAACAGCTTCATCGCCGCGGACACAAATCCCTGTACTGTCTGGTAGAGAAATGCCGCAACCGTGTCCTGCCTCGCCCACCCGCAGACCGCCAAGGTTATACCGATCGCCACAGGGACGTGGCCGGGTGTCCGCCCTTCGTCGATGGCACGACGAAACTCTCTGAACACCCTGTTCTCATCAGTCTGCCCGGCAGACCCTTTCATGACTTGGCGCCCAATTTGTCGACTTGCCAAGCGTGAGTCACGACCCAGCTTCAGTTCATCCAACTGACGATCGACCGCCAGTGCCAGATCAAGCCTGTCTGTCGTGGCAGCAAGATGGCCGGCCGCCACACCAGCCGCCTCACGTTTCGCGATACCGTGCACCAGCAGATCCTCGACATACCCTGCGAGATCCTTCCCACTATGGACGGCCCCGCATTTGACCGCCGCTTCCAGACCGGAGGAAAAGGCAAAACCCCCAGACGGGAAAAAACTATCAACGAAGCGCAACCCTTGGATGAGAGACAGCGTGTTCATAGCGTCTCGTTCAACTAAGTCGAGTGGCGACCTTTATCAGCCTAAAACAGGAAATACCGTTGCGCCATCGGTTGCACAATGATGGGCTCACAGGTCAGTCGCTCCCCGTCAGCCGTCACGATATACGTTTCAGGGTCGACCTCGACCTGGGGCAAGGCATCGTTCATTTTGAGGTCGCGCTTTTTAACGGTGCGGCACCCTTTGACCGCCACGATCCGTCGCTGCAAGCCGAGCTGATGAGGAACATCTCGCTCTACTGCGGCGGCAGACACGAACGTGAGGCAGGTGCTCGCAACCGCGCGTCCGAAGGCAGCGAACATCGGCCTGCTGATGATCGGTTCAGGAGTGGGAATTGAGGCATTGGGATCGCCCATCTGCGCCTGCGCGATGAAACCGCTCTTTAAGACCATTTCCGGCTTGATGCCGAAGAACGCCGGCTTCCATAGGACCAAATCCGCGACCTTGCCGACTTCAACCGAACCCACTTCATGCGCCACGCCGTGGGCCAGAGCCGGATTGATTGTGTACTTCGCGATATACCGCTTTGCACGGAAATTGTCGTTCTGCCCTTTGCCGGACTGCGCGCCGCGCTCGGTCAAATGGCCACGCTGCAGTTTCATCTTATGGGCCGTTTGCCATGTGCGGATGATCAGCTCGCCGATCCGTCCCATCGCCTGGGTGTCGGAGGACATCATACTGATGGCGCCCATGTCATGAAGGACGTCTTCCGCAGCAATCGTTTCACGACGTATGCGTGATTCGGCAAACGCCACGTCTTCCGGCACGCGTTTATTGAGATGATGGCAGACGATGAGCATGTCGAGATGCTCATCCAACGTGTTGACCGTGAACGGCATGGTCGGATTGGTCGAGGACGGGAGCACGTTCGGTTCGCCGCACAACTTGATGACGTCGGGCGCATGGCCGCCGCCAGCCCCTTCGGTGTGGTAGGAGTGGATCGTCCGGCCTTTGAACGCCTTGATCGTGTCTTCCACGAAGCCCGCTTCATTCAACGTGTCCGTATGCAAGGCGACCTGGACGTCGTAGCGTTCCGCCACGCTCAGCGCACTGTCGATGGCCGCAGGAGTTGAACCCCAGTCTTCGTGTACTTTCAATCCGATGGCTCCGGCCTCGATCTGTTCGTTCAAAGGCCCTGGCAGCGAACAATTGCCCTTGCCGGTGAACCCCAAATTGATCGGGATCCCTTCGGCTGCTTCCAACATGCGATGGATGTTCCATGGGCCCGGTGTAGAAGTCACTGCGTTCGTGCCCGTCGCCGGGCCGGTCCCTCCTCCGATCATCGTTGTGATGCCGGCCGAGAGCGCTTCCCAACATTGCTGTGGGCAGATGAAATGTACGTGTGTCTCGAGTGCTCCTGCCGTGACGATGCAGCCTTCCGCCGAGATGGCCTCGGTGCCGGCCCCGCAGGCCATGCCGGGCGACACGTTGGGCATCGTATCGGGATTTCCTGCCTTGCCGATCCCCACGATACGGCCGTTCTTGATGCCGATATCCGCCTTGACGATGCCCCAATAATCGAGGATGAGTGCATTGGTGATCACGGTATCCAGGGCGCCGTCGGCATTGGTCACACGGGCCGACTGCCCCATGCCGTCGCGAAGAACTTTCCCTCCCCCGAACACCGCTTCGTCCCCGTAGGAAGTGTAGTCTTTTTCGATTTCAACCAGCAGATCAGTATCGGCTAGGCGGACGCGATCACCGACAGTGGGACCGAAGAGATCCGCATACTGCTTGCGGGGAATCTTCACCGGCCGCCTCCTTTCCTGATGAATCCATGTTCGGCGGCTCTCGCCAAGGCTCGGGCCTTGGCCTGCGCATCATCGAGAGCTCCATTGGTCAACCCATTGATCCCCTGCACCGTGCGCGCACCGCCCAGTGCGACAAGCGTCACCCGTTTCTCTTCGCCCGGCTCGAAACGAGCCGCCGTTCCAGCAGGGATGCAAAGCCTGTAGCCGAACGCCTGCTCGCGATCAAAGAGGAGGCCCCGGTTCGCTTCAAAAAAATGGCAATGCGATCCAACCTGAATCGGGCGGTCGGCCGTGTTCTTGACCGTGAGGTCCTTGGTCGCGCGGCCTTTGAAGGCTTCGATCTCACCGGCAGCGAACAGGATCTCGCCAGGAATTACCGGCTTCGCCAGTCCGGCTTTGATCGCTCCTGCAAGCGAACTTGCAGATTTCTTTGCAGCCTTGCCTGCGAGGCGGTTTTTCGTTTTTGACATTCTGTGTCCTCCCGACGAGAGGGAATCTCAGCGAATGGGATTGTGCACGGTGACAAGCTTGGTGCCGTCCGGAAACGTCCCCTCGACCATGATTTCATGGATCATCTCCGGCACGCCCGGCATGACGTCGTCGTACGACAAGAGGGTGGTCCCGTAGGTCATCAGTTCCGACACCGTCTTGCCGTCGCGAATGCCTTCAAGAACCGCTGCTGTCAGGTAGGCAACGGCTTCGGGATGGTTCAGCTTGAGACCCCGCTTCATGCGATCCGCCGCGAGTTGTCCCGCGGTATAGATCAGCAGTTTTTCCTGTTCTCGTGGAGTCAAATGCATCGAGGTCCCCCCATTTTTTACCTAGGTACGCCGGCAGAATTTTGTTGCGGGGAATCGGATGCTAGTCTACGATTCGCTGCCTGTCAAGCACGCTCGGTCTGCATACGAAAGGAGAGCGCCGTGGCGCGAGTGGCCCTGTGCGATCGGTGTCGTGAACATCCAGTGTGGGGATTCGGCGACTGGGTGCTGCGTGGAATTGCCCAGGTGGTCTTTCAGAATAACCCGATCACCGGTGCGCTGATTCTGGCAGGCATCTTCTATAATTCCTGGATCTACGGCCTCGCCTGTCTCTTCGGCACCATCATCAGCACAGCCACCGCCGTCCTGTTCAAAGCAGACAAGGGTCTCATTAAGGACGGTCTTTTCGGCTTTAATGGCGCATTAGTCGCCGTCGCCCTCGTGGCCTATACGAGCCCCGATTTCACAACCGGGAATATGCCCAACCTGCATCTCTGGCTGTACATTGTGCTCTGCGCTGTCTTCACGTCGGTGATCCTTCCGGCGTTTGGCGCGTTGCTGGGACCGCACAGAGTCCCGGCTTTGACCATGCCTTTTGTCCTGGCGACATGGTTCTTCCTCGGCGCCTTGCTACAATTCACCACGATCGACGTCTCGAACGCGATCAAACCCACTTCACCAGCCGACTTTACAGGCCCCCGACCGGAGTACAGCTGGCTCACCTGGTTTCACGGAATGACAATGGGCATTTCAGAGATCTTCTTCCAGGACAATTGGGTGACCGGAATCATCATCCTCCTCGCCATCGCCGTCAACACACGTCTCGGCGCCCTCATGGCCTTGATGGGAACGACCCTCGCAGTAGGAAGCGCGATCTTTTATGGGGCCCATGAGGAAGTGATCCGCGACGGACTGTTCGGCTATAACGCTGCGCTCACCGCCATGGCGCTTGGAGGACTCTTCTACGTGCTGAATCTACCGTGCCTCGTGTATACAGTCATCGGCATCCTCGTCACCGCGCGTGTGTGGGCATCGCTGGGTATATTTCTTGAGCCCACCGGCATGCCTGTGCTGACGTCGGCCTTTGTGTTCGTCACCTGGTTGATGCTCTTGGCCAAACCGGGTTTCAGCAGATCTTTGATTCCGGTGGCGCCGGGCGATGCGACCACGCCGGAAGAGAACCTCGCCCGCCATAGAGCAAGTCAGAAGAGATAGATCACATCCAGAGACAAAGTCGGCTGGTAGCTGGTCGCCCGTCCTCCGACCTGAAAGACATTCTGATTCGATTTGTCATAGCGATATTCAAGACGCGTGATGAATGAGGCAAACGGTTTGTATTGAACTGTGCCGGTGAACTCCCAGAGGGTCTGGGCCACCGCCGGAGCTGATGTGCCAGACGTCGCGCCGAAACAGACGTTGGCTCTTGGTTGATAGTCTGTCGTTCCCTGACAGGCGACGAAACCTCCTGCATCCTCGAAAATTTCACCCCGCAGACGAAGGCCCCACTGATCGGTGAAATCATGAATTAAATAGACGGCGGCCCCATCCCAGCGCGCATTCCTGCTTGTACTGATCGTACTGCTGTTGGATTGGTTGGCGTAATAGGACTCGATGACCGTCGATGTGTGGTCGGTGATTTGAACGCTGAGATACCCTCCAGCCAGAAACACGGTACCTCCAGGAGTGGCGGAGGGACCGTCCCTCGGCCCGGCCAATCCATAGAGAGTCAGCCTTACCTTGTCGGTCGGCGTCACAGACAATGCATATTCAACAAGCGGATCGAAATTCGTGTCCGCCCGCGCAGAGTTAATGTAGGCGATCGCACCGACCGACAGGGATACCAGCGTGTTGAACTCATAGGTAGCACGGATACCACGGGTCGTGAATGGCTGCCCTAACCCGAAGAGCCACGACCGCGAATAATGTGCGTTACGTGGACTCTCGACCACTTCGTAGCCGACAACGCTGTTGAACTGGCCGGCTTGTAGATTAAGTCCTCGGCCGACAGGTGCCAGATATTGACCGTAGACCTCCTGGAAGTCCGCCCAGGTACTGAGATTCGTCCCGCCTATGAAATCTGAATCGCGGCCGACATTGAACTTCACGCGGAAGCCGATTCGATCCCACCCCGTCGCCTCTGCCTTCACTTCCCGTTCCAATACGAACTGAGCGACGTTCGGCCGGAATTGGTTGGAGTTCACATCGAAGATGCGGAGCTGATTGATGCGATTGGACGGATTGTTGAAGTTCTGGGTGTACGAACCTTCAAGATAGCCGTAGAAATGCAGCCGGAAGCTTTCCGACAATAGCCGCTTCTCGACCGCCTTTTCGCCTTCTTTGAGCCTGAGCGCAACGTGTTCCAGCCTTTGAGCAACCGGGCCGGGCGTGTCTTCGGCCCATGCGTCGGCAAGAAGCGACCCGAGGGCAAGCATGCAAGTAACGAATAGCGTGGAGTAACACAATGCGGGGCAGAGAGTCGAGCGGCCGTACGACACAGTTGCTTCTTACCCTATTACTGCTGGAACGGGCAAGAAATGGAGCACGGCTCGGAACATGGGTGAACACCCAAGCCCCACGCCCAACAACCAAGCACGCCTATCTCTTATTCTGCTTTGTGAATTTCGTCCCTTCCAGGGAAAGGTTATACATCAGCCCCTTCTGGCCTAAGACAAAGGCGACAATCGGGTCTTTCAGATTGTTCGTATCGATAGTACCGCCTGCTCCCAAAGTGACGAGGGAAACCGAGCCGTCGACCCCCGCCTTCCAGCCTTCGCTGTCCCGGAATCGTTTCAGAGCTCCCTCATCCAAAAACACGAGGTAGACAGTCTTAATTTCCCCTCCAAGTTGAAATCCAAATGACCCCTGCAGCATGCTGTAGTAATCCGCCGTCTTGCCGCCAATCCGGAGTGCCCCCTCTCCATACTCCCCTCCGAAACCGGCTCCTCCCTTGAGCACTGTTGGGAACACCAGCATCCCTTTGCTGCTCTCCATGAAACTTTTGCCACCTTTGACTTCTTGTTCGAACTTCGCGATCGCGTCATCCACACCCGCATCAATTTGCCTGGCGGATCCTGCCGATGCAGGGCCGGACAACCATCCAGTCAACATCAAGGTCATCGCCGCAAGTGTGGCGATGAACCGCCGCTTACGAGAGGCGTGTCTTTTCATGATCATCCGCTCCTTCCGCCAAGGGTCGGTGGCAATCCATCGACTCGATGATTTGTTCTAGTGAAGTGCTGTATAGCGAGAGACTCTACTTGTAATGCCGATGCTTGGATACTGTCAAAACTAACAGGAGGTGAGTGCTTACCAGTCATCAGCGTTGATTGCGGGCACATGATCCATGCTTCTGACAGCACTGCCTATCGGAGTGCGTCATTGAGCAGGTTTGCCAGGCGAGCCCCCGCGAGGCCGATGCGCTGGGCCGCAACTTTCTGTGCCGCCTCCTTGTAGCCGTCGGTCAGCTCAAAGGGACCAACGCCTATCTCGACGGGTGAGACGTAGACGTGCGTTCGTGCGGCCTCGAAGCTTTCCTGGATCCAGATACGTTCGTCGCTGATGGCGGCAAGCTCCGGATCGGCGGCGGGCAATTGCTTAGCTGTCTCGATGGCGGTCGTCGTCTCCGTGCTCACCCCGAGGACATTATCCCAGAAGGCGTGCAGCTTTAATCGTATTTCGCACGGGTGACTACACACCATAACCCCGTTTCCTCCGTCGTCCCCGTTCATGTGTGCTTTATCAAAGCGAGAAACCGCGTGTAAGGGCTGATGAACATCGGCCACGAGATGTATGAGCCATACGAGGTCGTAAGATTTGAGAGAGTCGGAACTCGCAGTGGATCTCAGCGCTTGGCGGAACAACGCAATTTGCGTTTGTGCGTTAGGAGTCGGCGGATCGGTGAACATGACATTGTCCGGCGAGAAGGGCAGGTCAACAAAGTGCCAGTACTTGTGCATGTATGTATCGGTATAGCCGATGTTCCGGGCAGCGTTGAGCCCTGCGGGACGGTTCCCGCCTTCGCTCCCATCCTGCTCGTACGCGGGATCCCGTTTGATGTCATCGGCCCATCGAGACGCTCGAAGAAAAGCGATTCGGGGCTTTTCATCTTCGGGAACATTGGCTACCCACGTCGCATGCTTTGGATTGAGCTTGAGTAATGTTGTGACTTTCTGCCGTGTCTCGGGTGTCAACTGCTCATAGGCAATTACGCCCGCCATCATATGCCCGAGATCGCCCCACGCCGCCGCATGCGCGACGACACCTACGAGAGCCAGGATGACGAGTAAAAGCGTTTTCATCTACCGTGCTGAACCTCCCACCTTGGGCGCGAGCACGGACGAGCTGATTACTGACAGGACCTTCCGTCTAATCATACTGTGAGATGCTGCCGCACCATTTCGGCGCTCAACTCATCGCTCTTGCCCGCCGCCACCACCGCGCCTTTGGCCATGACGACATATTTCTCAGCCAGTCTGGCGGCGAAATGGAGGCCTTGTTCAACCAATAAGATAGCGAACCGACGGGACTTCTTGAAGCCGAGAATGACGTCTTCGATCTGATCGACAATAGAAGGCTGGATGCCTTCGGTTGGCTCGTCCAGCAAGAGAAGTTTCGGATTGGATAGCAAGGCTCGGCCGATCGCCAATTGCTGCTGCTCCCCACCGCTCAGCACTCCACCGGGGCGATGCAGGATCTGGGTGAGTTTCGGAAACAACTGGTAGACTTCGTCGAAGGCCGCCTTTTCTGTCGCCCCGTTCTGCCGATCGGATCTTGCCCAAAATCCCAGCAGTAAATTTTCGCGTACCGTCAGATGCGGAATGATTTCTCGTCCTTGTGGGACGATCGCGAGCCCGCGGCGCGCTCGGCGGTCGGTGGAGAGCTTTGTGATATTACTCCCATTGAACACCATGTCTCCTGAACGGGCCGACAGCAGTCCGGTAATGACTTTGAGCGTCGTCGTTTTTCCCACGCCGTTCCGGCCCATCAAGCAGACAACCTCGCCGTCCGAAACGGTGAAAGTGACATCACGGAGAATGTGACTTTCCCCGTAATAGGCGTTGATCTGCTTCAGTTCCAGCATGGCCCCTTCATTCCGTGGCTTGCGGGATTATCAAGGAGCATTTTCCATCACGAGAACGCAGCTGGACTCTTGTCATTGCGCTCACCCGTGCGCGACCTTTTGCCTGCCCAAATAGATCTCTCTCACTCGGTCGTCGGACTGAACCTTTTCCACCGTCCCCTCACAAATGACCGTACCTTCGTGGAGGACGGTGACGATGCGGGCGATTTGCCGGACGAATTCCATGTCGTGTTCGATCACGACGATCGCATGTTTTTCGGCCAATGATTGCAGGAGCCGTCCGGTTTGTTCCGTTTCTTTGTCCGTCATGCCTGCTACCGGTTCGTCCACCAATAAGAGAGAGGGGTCCTGCAAGATGACCATGCCGATTTCGAGCCATTGCTTTTGACCGTGGGACAAGGATCCCGCCCTCATGCCGGCGTAGTCGCCTAAGCCGATCGTCATCAATGTCTCGGCGATCTTCTCCCGTTCCTCTGCCGTTGACGTGCCGAGCAAGGTAGAGAATACCCCCTTGCTGGGCCGTTTGAGCGAGAGATCGAGATTTTCCCAGACGGTCAAATTCTCATAAATCGACGGCGCCTGAAATTTTCTGCCGATACCAAGCTTGACAATCTCATCTTCGCGCTTCCCGATCAGCTCCTGATCCTTGCCGAAAATGACCCGGCCCGCGACTGGCCTGGTTTTTCCGCAAATCACGTCGAGCAACGTCGTTTTTCCCGCTCCGTTCGGTCCGATCACGACACGCAGTTCATTGTAGTCGACGATGAAGTTGAGGTTGTTGAGCGCCTTGAAGCCGTCGTAGTCGACGACGACGCCTTCCAAATAAATAATGGAGCCCCGGTCGCTCATCGCAGTCCTTCTTCGGCAGACAGGGCGGTCGCTCTCATGTTTTGGAATCGTTCCTTCAGATGGCGCATGATGCCAACCAGCCCGTCGGGAAACAGGAGGACGACCACGACAAAGAGCCCACCGAGGATAAACGGCCACAGCTCCGGAAAATAATTGGTCAGAAGGCTGCGGCCAAGATTGACGCTGACCGCCCCCAGCACCGCCCCCGCCAATGTTCCGCGTCCGCCCACCGCGACCCAAATGACCATGTCCAATGAGGGCAGGACACCGATCTGAGCCGGCGTGATAATCCCGACTTGCGGGACATACAGCATTCCGGCGAGGCCAGCCAAAGCCGCGGCGACGACAAACACAAATAACTTATAGTTTGCCGGCGTGTAGCCTGAGAACACGACTCGCGGCTCGCTATCTCGCACGGCGATCAACACTCGTCCTGCCCGCGAACGGGTAATCCACAAGCACAGCAGATAGGCGCCACCGAGGCAGAGCACCGTCAGGACATACAAGGCCCGCTGCGTGCCCGGGTCGGAAAGTCGGAAGCCGAGCAGTTGCTTGAAATCGGTCAAGCCGTTCGTCCCGCCGACGTTCGTCTCATTACGATTGAACACGAGCCACGCCACAAGGGCCAGCGCTTGGGTGATAATTGCAAAGTACACGCCCCTGATGCGGCTCCTGAAGGCCAGAAATCCAAAGACCAGCGCAAACGCGGTCGGCACCAGGATTGCTCCCAAAATCGCCACGGGAAAACTGTAGAACGGTTTCCAAAAAAGCGGCAATGCTTTGACCTGGTTCCACACCATAAAATCCGGCAGCTCACTGCCGTAGACACTTTCCTTACCGATCGTCAGCATGAGGTGCATACCCATACAGTAGGCACCCAACCCGAAAAACACGCCCTGTCCGAGACTCAGGACACCGGTATAGCCCCATATCAAGTCAAGCCCGAGCGCGAGGATGGCAAAGGCGAGGAATTTCCCGAACCGATTGAGGGAAAAATCCGAGAGGTGAAACCAGGAGTCTTCGGCGGGCATCACATTCAATACCGGCATGAGAATGAGCAAGACGAAGCCGGCGACCCAGAAGGCAAGGCCGACATCTGCGCGTGACGCTGAAGGGAGGTGGTCGTGGCTAGGCATGTCCAACGAGCGAATCATCCGCTATACATCGGCATGACGCCCTTTAATGGCGAAAAGTCCCGATGGCCGCCACTGCAAGAAGAGAATGACCAGCATGAGAATGCACACCTTGCCATACACAGCGCCGAGGCTCGGCTCGAGCAGTTTGTTCAGGCCGCCGATCCCCAACGAGGCGACAATGGTGCCCGCCAGTTTTCCGACGCCGCCGGTTACGACGACCATAAAGGAATCGACGATATAGTTTTGTCCCAGTCCTGGCTCGACATTTCCAATAAGCGTCAACGCCCACCCGGCAACGCCCGCCAGACCCGACCCAAACGCAAAAGTATAGGCATCGACCTTTCTGGTCGGAATGCCCAGGCAGGCACTCATGTTTCGGTTTTGCATCACGGCCCGGACGCGCAATCCGATGCCGGACCGAAACAACATGGCATAGATCGCCAGGACACAGAGGAACGAAAGCGCGATAATGAACAGCCGGTTGTTTGGCAGATACACCCCAACCATCACTTGCACACCGCCGTTCAGCCAACTCGGTGCCACGACGGCTGTCAGGTCGCCGAAATACACACGGGCGGCTTGCATGAGCACGAGACTGATGCCCCACGTCGCCAGCATCGTTTCTAACGGCCTGCCGTACAAAAAGCGGATCACGGTCACTTCGAGTAACATACCGCAAGCTGCGGCAACCAGAAATGCCATCGGCATTGCAGCCGCGAAATAATAATCGAACATCGCGGTCGGAAGAAATGCCTTGAAGAGCTCCTGTGTGATGAATGTTGCGTACGCGCCGACCATCATTAACTCGCCATGGGCCATGTTGATGACACCCATGAGGCCGAACACGATGGCCAGCCCGACGGACATGATCAAGAGGATAGAACTGAGGCTGACGCCACGGAAGATCGTTTCAATGGCGCTTGACCAGGCAGCCCAGGTCTCGATGCGCTCAATTGAAGCGCTGGCCACCTTCGCCAAAGCTTGCTGCGCTTCCGTTGCTTCCGCCGCGCTACCCAAGGTGACGAACTGCTGCAATGCCGGCACGGCGTTCTGGCTTGCCAGATCTCCAAGAGTGCGCACAGCGGAGACTTTGGCGGCATGGTCATCCCCTGCCAGATGGAGCAGAGCGGCGGACTCTTGCATCGTGTACCGTACCCACTTGTTTGACTCGGTCGCCGCCGCATGATCGAGCCACGGAATCGCCACTGTCTTCCCCGAGGTCCCGAGATCCGTCGCCGCGGACCGACGATGATCCGGATCTGGACTCGACAGTTTGGCTCGATTTCTGAGCAGGTCCATCACGGGTTTGATGGCCAGCCGCACAGGGCGGTCGGCATTCGCACGTATATCATCAAGCCGCGGAATCAACGTGCTATCGCCCAGG
>DASTQY010000009.1:0-4846 GCA_035761525.1 Nitrospira sp.
GGAGAGAGACGTTCGTTTCAAGTTCTTTAAACAGGCGCTCACGGAGGTGTCGGGACGTCAAGAACTTGCCTTCACGGCCTGCGAACGGGCTATTGTTCACCGAAAAGGTCATTTGAACAGTCGGCTCGTCGATGGTGACCCTTGGCAGCGCCGATGGTTGCACGGCATCCGCGATCGTGTCACCGATGCTCACCTGGTCCAATCCCGCGACCGCAACAATCTCGCCGGCTTTGGCTTCTTCAACATCCGTGCGCTCGAGCCCGGAATAGACCGCGAGGTCGGACACCTTGCCCGGAGCGGCGGCGCCGTCCTTCCCCAGCATAAGCACTTGTTGCCGACGTGCGATCGAGCCGGACTGAATCTTTCCCACACCCATTTTGCCCTTGTATGAGTCGTAGAGGAGTGCGAGCACCAATATCTGCAGCGGCCCGTTCGCGTTGATCGCCGGACCAGGAATCTTCTCCAGCACCGTATCGAGCAGGGGCGAGATGTCCGTGCCGGGCTTGTTGATGTCGAGCGTAGCGATCCCTTTGATTGCCGACGTGTAGACGAGAGGGAAGTCCAGTTGCTCGTCGGTGGCCCCGAGATGCACGAACAGATCGAAGGTGCGGTTCACCACGTCGTCGATGACCGCATCAGGTCGGTCGATCTTGTTGATGACCACGATGGCCTTGTGCCCCAGTGCCAGCGCTTTCCTGAGCACGAAGGTGGTCTGCGGCATCGGTCCTTCTTTGGCGTCGATCAGAATGAGGACGCCGTCCACCATGCGCAGTGTGCGCTCTACTTCTCCGCCGAAATCAGCATGACCAGGTGTGTCGACAATGTTGATCTTGACGCCTTTATGGATGACGCTGGCATTTTTAGCACGGATCGTTATGCCCCGTTCCCGCTCCTGGTCCATGGAATCCATGATGCGTTCGCCCATGTCGTCGATCTTTCTATGGACGTGAGTCTGCCGTAACAGGGCATCAACGAGCGTAGTCTTTCCATGGTCCACGTGGGCGATGATCGCGATGTTGCGGATGTCGTTCCGGCGTTCATTTGCTACGCGAAAGTGGGACATATCCTGGTATCCTAAGGCGAAAAAAAAGACGCCCCGACTATCGGGCGTCGACAGAGCAGTATACCGGAAGCACTGAGCGCCTACAAGGTGCCGGTTGCTTGTGTTTTGGCAGACTCCACGGTATGTTGAGCCGAGAGTCCTTCCGAAATCAGTTCCATGACATTGATAGATCGGCCAGTTCAGCTTTCCGATACGACCAGACAGCCGCCCCCTCGACGTCCTTGGCGCCGGTGGCAAATCACGCTGATCACGCTGGCGGCGCTCTTCCTCGGCGCGCTGCTGGCGACTGTCGGCTTATTGTGGTACTACGCCCAGGATCTGCCGGAGCTCAGTCAGCTTCAAAATTACCAACCCAGTCTTGTCACACAAGTGTATTCCAGCGACAAGCAATTGATCGGGCAATTTTTCATCGAACGGCGCATTTTAACGCCGCTGGCGCAAATTCCAGAGCATCTACGACGTGCCGTGATCGCTGTTGAAGATGTGCGATTCTTTGAGCACCCGGGTTTGGATTACATCGGCATCCTTCGTGCTGCCTGGACCAATCTGCGCCGCGGCGGAAAGGTGGAGGGTGCCAGCACAATAACACAGCAGTTGGCGCGGTCGCTGTTTTTGTCCTCCGAGCGAACCTTCGATCGAAAAGTCCGGGAGTTGGTGTTGGCCTATAAGATGGAGCTCGTCTCAACGAAGGAGCAGATTCTCGAGACGTATCTCAACCAAATCTACTTCGGACAGGGGGCGTATGGGGTCGCGTCAGCGGCCCAGTCCTACTTTGGCAAGGACCTGGCTGGACTCACCGTCGCCGAATCCGCCTTTCTGGCGGGATTGCCGAAATCTCCGAATCATTTCTCTCCCTTCAAGAATTATGCGCGTGCCAAAAAGCGACAAGAGCATGTGTTGGCGCGGATGGAAGAAGCGGGTTTTCTCACATCGGCCCAGCGTGAAGAAGCTTTAGCTGAACCATTGAGTTTCCGGCGCCCCGGTAGTGAACAGACCGCCCCCTACTTCGTGGAATACGTGCGACAACTTCTCGTCGCAAAATACGGAGAGGCTATGGTCTATAAGGGCGGACTCCGGATCAAGACGACGCTCAATCTCGGCATGCAGCGTGCTGCTGAAGCGGCCTTCAAAACCGGCTTACGGGAGCTCGACAAGCGCCAGGGTTGGCGCGGCCCCCTGCGAACCGTGGACCCTGCCACCCTGACGATGGGCAACCAGCCTGTGGCAACGATCGATCAGCCGGTTGTCGCTGGTGATGAGCGGGAAGCAGTGGTCACCAAATCCGGCAAAGACCTGTTCTGGGTGCAAATCGGCAATGTCTCCGCCAAGCTTCTCTATGATGACATGGCCTGGGCCAAAAGACGCCTCACAGGACCGGATATGGCGAAGGATGTCGCCGTGGCACCCACCCCCAAGCAGGTGCTGAAGCCGGGCGATGTCATCGAAGTCAAGACTAAAAAGATCGACAAAGAGCAAGTCTATGTTCAACTGGAGCAGACTCCGCTGGTTGAAGGAGGACTGATCGCACTCGACCCGGATAAAGGCGCAATCCGCGCGATGGTTGGAGGCTACGACTTTAACCGCAGCGAATACAACCGCGCTATTCAGGCCCATCGGCAACCAGGGTCGGCCTTCAAGCCGATTATCTATGCGACGGCCATCAATCAGGGGATGAGCCCTGCCTCTGTCGTGCTCGACGCGCCCGTTGTCTATGAGCAGGTCGAGGAGGAGAAGACTTGGAAGCCCGAGAACTACGGGAAGCGCTTCCACGGTATGGTGAGTCTACGGGACGCGTTGGCCCACTCTCATAATCTGGCCACGGTCAGGTTGCTTGATAAGGTCGGAATTAAGAACGTTATTGAGTTTGCGCGGCAGGTCGGGATCACCAGTCCGCTGTCTGCCGATCTCTCGTTGGGACTGGGGTCTTCTTCGGTCGGCTTGCTTGAACTGACGTCGGCTTACGGAGTCTTCTTGAACCAAGGCAACCGGGCAGAACCTTTTGCCATCATCTCGGTGACGGACAACGCGGGCGAGGTTCTGGAGCAGGAGGACGTGCAGACACAAGAGGTCTTGTCTAAAGAGACGGCCTATCTCATCACGAACATGATGGAGGACGTCGTGCAAAAGGGGACCGGTCAGGCGGCCAAATCGCTCGGTAGGCCGATTGCCGGCAAGACAGGCACTACGAACGATTTTATCAATGCGTGGTTCATCGGGGGAACTCCGAATCTCGTTTCGGGAATCTTCGTGGGCTTTGACGATCGGCGTTCGCTCGGCGAAACCGAATCAGGGGCTCATGCAGCCCTGCCTATATGGATTAACTTCATGAAGGAAGCGCTGAAGACTCTGCCGGTCGCACCGTTTACGATTCCCGAGGGTATTACATTCGTCAAGGTCGATCCCTCCACAGGGCTGCTAAATTCGGAACAGGAGGATCAGCCGGGAAACGTCGAAATCTTTGCGAGGGGCAGTGAACCGACCCAGGCGGTGCAGCGCCGCTCGGATCCGATGGACTTCTATAAAATCGATCAGCCAGAATAGCGCAGGGAGTCAGGACGCAGAGTCTTGATATTCCTCATGCCAGGCCATTTGAATCGTTTCCAGAATCTTTTCGTTGGATTTTTTCGGGTCGTCCTTGAAATCGGGCAAGGCGACGATCCACGCATGCAGGTCGGTAAATCGTACGGTCAACGGATCTGTTCCCGGGTGTTCTTCGACGAGCCTGATCGCGATATCTTCTGTGTCCTGCCATTTCAGGTCCATGTACAACTCCTCGCCTTTAGCCCTGTCAATCTCTTCCTGGGCCTGAATATCAATCACTTTTCGAGACTTCGGAGACTTTTTTCCCTTGCAAGCTCCGTTTGAGTGAATCGTCGAGCATTGCGACCGACAGCGGTTTGGCCGCCTGTTCTAGGTCGGCCATCCGTGCCCGAATCGCTTTCGGGTCGTTGCCATCGCTGGCGACTCTGAGGAGAGATAGCCTGTCCCGAATGGCTGCGGCTTCCTCCTGCCCGATGAGCTTGTCACCATCGGCCAGCGACTTTTCCGTAGTAGCGATGAGGGCGCGGGCATCGAGCCGCGCTTCAATCAGTTTCCGGGCGTCGACGTCTTGCTGCGCGAACTTGAACGAATCTTCGATCATTCGCTCGACTTCTGTGTCCGATAAGCCATAGGACGGTTTCACTTCGATCGATTGAGTCTGGCCCGTCCGCATGTCGCTTGCTTTCACGTTCAAAATACCGTTTGCATCAATCAAAAAGGTCACCTCGATTCGCGGAACGCCCGCCGGAAGCGGAGGGACTTTGAGGCGAAATCGTGCGAGGCTGCGGTTATCCTTGACGAGCTCGCGTTCTCCCTGAAGAATATGAATATCGACGCCGGTCTGGCCGTCAACATACGTAGTGAACAGTTCTTTCGCGCTGGCCGGAATGGTCGTATTCCGTCTAATGAGACTGCTCATCACCCCACCCATCGTCTCGATGCCGAGCGACAATGGCGTCACATCAAGCAGCAACATGTCGGTCGTGCCGCCGGTGAGAATGTCGGCCTGGACGGCAGCACCTAGGGCGACAACTTCATCGGGGTTCAAGTGACAGTGAGGCTTTTTCCCGAAGAGCGACTCTACGCGCTGACGCACGAGCTGCATACGAGTCGATCCTCCCACCAACACCACTTCGTCGATGTCGGCAGGCGACAGCCCCGCGTCTTGTAAGGCAAATCGGCAGGGCGCCAGCGTCCGTTCAATGATGTCCGCCGTCACCGTTACCAGTTGGTCCCTCGTTA
>DASTQY010000010.1:0-7003 GCA_035761525.1 Nitrospira sp.
CGCCCAGAAGCGGCAAGCGGCCGGCGAAATGCTTCATGGTCTCGACCGAGATACCCGCCTCGTTCGGCGTGCACGGTCCAGGCGATACGACGATGCGAGTAGGCTTGAGGGACTCGATTTGTTCGATCGAAATCTTGTCGTTGCGATAGACTCGCACGTCTTCCCCCAATTCTCCCAAATACTGAACGAGATTGTAGGTGAACGAGTCGTAATTATCGATCATCAGCAGCATGGTGATCAGTGGTCTCTGTGGGCAGAAGGGCCGAGTACCGTCGCCTCGTGATTGACGTCGCTGCCTGGTCGGCTCTCGCGGCTCATTCCAATCCCTGCTCGGCCAGTTCTATCGCCTTCATCATGGCGCGGGCCTTATTGCATGTCTCTTCGTATTCATGCTCAGGATTGGAGTCGGCCACAATTCCGGCCCCGGCTTGCACGAAGGCCTGATGCTTCTTGATGACGACGGTTCGGATGTTAATGCACATGTCCATGTTGCCTGAAAAACTGAAATACCCGACTGCCCCGGCGTAGGGCCCTCGTCTGGTTGGCTCCAGTTCATCGATAATCTCCATGGCACGGATCTTTGGTGCACCGGAAACCGTCCCCGCCGGAAAGCAGGCGCGCAAGACATCGTAGGACGTCTTCCCAGAGTCCAGCTGTCCCGTGACGTTAGAGACGATGTGCATGACGTGAGAATACCGTTCTACGTGCATGAGCGAGTCGACGGTCACGGAACCGGGACGGGCGACTCGTCCGACGTCGTTGCGCCCCAAGTCGACCAACATGACGTGCTCGGCCCGTTCCTTTTCGTCCGCCAACAGACGGCGCTCAAATTGCTGGTCCTCTTCTGTGCTTTGGCCTCGGCGGCGTGTGCCGGCGATGGGTCGTACGGAGATGACGCCATCTTCACAGCGCACGAGTGTTTCGGGAGACGAACCGACCAGTTCAAGCCCCGCCACACGCAGATAGTACATATAGGGAGACGGATTGATCACACGAAGAGCCCGGTACAGTTGCAGCGGAGGGGCCTGAACATTGGTTTCCCATCGTTGGGACAAGACGGCCTGCACGACGTCACCGGATCGGATGTATTCCTTCGTCCGTGTCACCATCTTCTCGAAGTCCGCTCTGTTCATGTTCGACGTAAAGGTGATGGGGAGACGCCGTCGATGAGGGCGTGTCCTGGCGAGCGGACGCTTGAGACGTGCGATCATCCGTTCGATGCGATCAGTCGCCGCACGATAGGCCTCTCTGACATCCCGTTCCCTCGTGGACGCGACATGCGCGTTGGCCACGACTTTGATCTTGTGAGAGACATTGTCGAAAATCAGCAAGGTGTCGGTCAGGAGAAAGGCAAAATCCGGCAGATTTGTGTGCTCCTTTTGCCTGCCGGGCAATTCTTCAAACGTTCTGACCATGTCATAGCTCAAATATCCGACGGCGCCTCCCACAAAACGGGGAAGGTCCGGCACGGTGACGGGACGGTATGCAGCCATGACTTCCCGCAGTCGCTCGAGCGGATTTCCCCGACTGAGGATGCGTCTTCTCCGTTTGCCCCCCACTTGTACGAGATCCCCGCGGTCTTCGTAAATGACGACGGGCGAGCCGCTTCCCAAAAAGGAATAGCGCGCCCATTTTTCGCCGCCTTCGATACTTTCCAGCAGATAAGCACTGGGCCCGTGATCGATTTTTGCGAACGCGGAGACGGGAGTCTCAAAATCGGCCAGGATTTCGCGATACAGCGGGATGAGGTTCCCCTGTCCCGCGTAGTGGCGGAATTGCTCGAGGCTGAGTGAATAACGTGGTACAGACACGGCCGCTGTGCCTATTGTTCCTGGCTGACGACTAATTTCTGTCCGACTTCGATGATATCGTCCGGCAGTTTGTTCCACTTACGCAGCGTGTCCACCTTCACGCCGTAACGCCGGCTGATGCGGTACAGCGTCTCGCCGGGCTTGACGACATGGATCGTGGAAGCGCCTTTCGCTTCGACTTGCGCGTCGGTCGTCGAAGGTAGCGTGTCCGACTGTGCATTGGACGCCGTTCCCAATAACTCGCTGATGTTTGGTGTGGGTTCGACTGGGGGAGCTTTGACGGCCGGAGGTGCGGATCGTTTCATATCCGCCTTCGCTTTGCGTTCGAGAAGCGAGGCTTCCTTGATCGCCTCGGACTCCTCCTGAACACGCGACATCTGTTCGCGCACAGCTTGAACTTGAGCGGTTAACTCCCGGTTACGCGTCTCGTATTCCGCCAACTCGCGCTTGGTCCGCTTCACTTCATTATCAAGCTCGCCGGTTCGCTTTTCTTCCTGGGCAAGCAGCCGTTGGAAGTTCAGACTTCGCGCTTTTTCTGCTTCGTACTTTTCAGACAGCACACAGCCGCTCAAAAACAGCCCTCCACAGATTAGAGCGACGACCCGTGCCGCCTGTCGAAGCGATGGTCTGACGCTCATTGCCTCCATCATGGCTACCTCCTCATCGCACGTGGACTCTCTCGTGCTATCCGATCGAACGCGGTCCTTGCGGTTCTGTAGTATAAAACCTTCAGTAGGATTGGATAGAATAATGGCTAACGCAGCGGAAGTCAAAGCGAATAAGGCCGCTTCGTCGTTTGACCATGCCTGCGTGGCTATGATACGGTCGTCCCACTTCGAGGGGTCCTTCGCCTGATCGTCTGCGCCGGTTCCTCCAAACTCAGTCTCCATGGTCACTACCGATATCCAGGCCCGAGTGGCTGCCTTGCGGGAGGAGATTCGACGGCACGATTATCTGTACTATGTTCAGGCTAAGCCGCAAATCTCCGATTCTGCCTACGATCGCTTGTTTCGAGAATTAACAGAACTCGAGCAAGCCCATCCTGAGCTGGTGACGGCCGACTCCCCGACCCAGCGTGTGGGGGCTCCTCCCCTCGATTCCCTGACCAAGGTCCGTCACGAACAGGCGATGTTAAGCCTCGATTCCATGGTCGAACAGAGCGATGTCTTGGCATTTGACCAACGGATGAAGCGGGAATTGGGTGTGCCCACAGTCGGGTATACCGCAGAGCCTAAGTTTGACGGGCTCTCCGTGGAATTGCTCTATGAACGGGGCTTCTTTACCAGAGGAGCGACCAGAGGCGACGGGGTAACGGGAGAAGATGTCACGGTGAACTTGAAAACGATCCGGGCCTTACCGCTGCAGCTGATGCCGGGAACGGGCTATCCCGATCGTCTTGTGGTGCGTGGCGAAGTCTATATGAAGCTTGATGACTTTCAAGCCATGAATCGAAAACTGACGGAGCGCGGCGAAGACGGATTTGCGAATCCAAGAAACGCGGCCTCAGGCGCGTTGCGCCAGCTGGATTCTGCTATCACGGCCTCCCGGCCACTTGCCCTGACTTGCTATGAAATCATGGCATGGTCCGGCAAGGGATTGCCGACACACTCGGATGAGCTTGAGGCTCTGGCGCGATGGGGGTTCCCAATCCCATTGCACCGCCTCAGATGCGACTCGATTCAAGAAGTGATCGCCTATCACCGAGACACTGAACACATGCGCGACAGTTTGCCCTACGAAATCGACGGCGTGGTCATCAAAGTCGACCGGCGCGATTGGCAGGAACAACTGGGCTACAAATCGAGAAGCCCGCGCTACGCAATCGCTTACAAATTCACTCCTCGCAAGGAAATCACGAGAGTGCAGGATATCGTCGTGTCCGTTGGACGGACCGGCACCTTAACGCCGCTTGCCTTGCTGACGCCGGTCGAGGTGGGGGGCGTAACGATCAGCCGAGCGACTCTTCACAACGCGGATGAAGTGGCCAGAAAGGACATACGTGTCGGCGATACGGTTCGAGTCGAGCGGGCCGGCGACGTCATTCCAGCCATCGCCGAACGCGTACCGATCCCCGATGAGCGCCGGGGAGAACCGTTTCGGATGCCGGATCACTGTCCGGTCTGCCAATCCAGCGTCGCGAGGGAAGGTGCCTATTATTATTGCACCGGACAATCGGTCTGTATGGCCCAACTCAAAGGAGCCATCGAACACTTTGCGTCGAAAAGCGCTTTGAACATTGCAGGGCTCGGAAGGAAAACGGTGGCACAATTGGTCGATGCAGGACTGGTTCGCTCGCTTGCGGATCTCTACAGGCTGACCAAAGAACAACTGCTCGGTCTGGAGGGTTTTGGCGAGCGGTCGGCCGGCCTGTTGCTGGAGGCCATCGAACGGAGCAAAAGAGTCTCGCTCGACCGTTTCTTAATGGGTCTCGGCATCCGTCAGGTCGGACAGCACATTGCCAAAGTCCTCGCCCGGGAGTTCGGTTCACTTACTCGTATCATTGACTCGGATGACGCGAGGTTTCAACAGGTGGCGGCAATCGGGCCAGAGATTTCATCAAGCTTGGTCTCATATTTTTCAGAAGCGCACAACCGGCGCGTGATTCAAGACTTGCTCGACAGCGGATTCGACATCCCAGCCGAAACGGATGCTTCATCCGCACGCCAGACATTAGCCGGAAAAACCTTTGTCTTCACCGGTGGCCTCAAGGACCTGACCAGGGAACAAGCCGGAAAGTTAGTTGAAGAGCGAGGAGGGCGAATCGCCTCCAGCGTGAGCAAGAAAACCGCTTATGTCGTCGCGGGAGCAGACGCGGGATCGAAGCTCGAACAGGCGGCCAAAATGGGCATTACCGTCCTCACCGAAGAGGAATTTCGGCAGCTCGTCGAATGACCATAGCCCGCTTCAGCTAACCAGATTTAAATTGGGAGCTTCTACGACAACCGGGGTTTTCTCTTCGCGGTAGATTTGCACGCTTCGGATTGAGCGTGGCTCCGCTTCATGGATGACAATACGGCAGTTGCCGATTCTCAGTTCCTCGCCGACCTTAGGGATGCGGCCCAGCTCCTGTTGAATCAACCCGCTGATCGTCACCGCTTCGTCGCCGAGTTCGACCTTCAGGAAGTCGTTTATTTTGCGGACTTCGGTGCGGCCATGGACAAGGATGTGATTTTTGCCCAGACGCTTGATCAATTCCTCGGTGATGTCCGTTTCGTCCATGATTTCGCCGACGACTTCCTCGAGCAAATCTTCCAGGGTCACAATGCCCATCACGCCGCCAAATTCGTTGACCACCACGGCCATGTGGCGCTTTTCCTGCTGGAATTGTTTCATTAGATCGTCCGCTGTCTTCCCTGCCGGCACAAAGATCGGCGGATAGGCAATCTCCTTCAGCTTGGCGTCCGTTTGATTCTTGGCCAGCTCCGTCAAAGCCCTGCTTTTGTAGAGAATGCCGGTGATGTTGTCGAGCGTTCCGTCGTAGACCGGAATGCGAGAATACTTCGAATTATACAAGAGCTCCTGAGCTTCCTTCAGACGAAGGTTGCCATCCAGGGAAAACACATAGAGCCGTGGCGTCATCGCATCTTCAGCGGTAATGTCTTTCAATTGAAAGACGTTTTTGATCATCTTGACCTTTTCGACCTCGATGGCGCCTGTTTTGCCACCCTCGTCGAGCATAATTTTCAGCTCTTCTTCCGTCACGAGCGGCAGGGTCAGCCCTTTTCCACCTGTAAGCCGATGGATAAACGGCACCATGAGCGCCAAGATCGGTTTGAGAACCAACTGCACTCCGTAGACCGGATAAGCCATGTTCAATGTCACGGGCACCGCGAACTTGGCTGCCAAGGTTTTCGGGACGACGTCGACCGACACAAGGAGCACGAACGTCAGAAGCCCGACAACCACGGCGATCGTATCATCAAAGAACGTCCGGTCGGCCCCATAGGTATTTAGGGTGAGAAATGTGGCATACATCGGAATGGCGGTTCCCACGAGTCGATCGCCAACAAGGATCGTCGCCAACAGTTTCTGGGGATCGCTACGGAGGTAGAGGGCCATCTTGGCCCTGCTGTTCTGGTTTTGGGCCAACGCACGCAGCCTGGTTTCATTGACCGCAAAAAACCCGATTTCAGCAGTTGAAATTACAGCAGAAAGAACAATAAGGCCCAGCAGAATGGCAATATCCATAGAGCTTCCAGGTTTAGGGACGGGTCACTTGCACAGTCGTCTGGCAAATGGGGGCCAGAAAGCCGCTGCCGGCTCTCGGGCAGGCGAGACACATGGCGGAGATACCGAGATCGATGCGAAAGACTTTGGGGGGGACTAAGAGTTTCATGAGGAGTACATCTATCATAGGCAAGGTTAGGGGGCAAGCACTTCAACAAAAGTGATCATAAAATCAAAGGCTTGTGGATCACGCTTAATTGTCGTCCCGAAACACGAAGGACTGAGTGGCTAAGTCAGCCTCCAATCTCCTCGCTGCGGACTCGGCTTGATGCTCGGTCTTAAACTCGCCTACATGAACGCGATAGCGGCGGCCCTCCGGAAGGTCGACCGGTTGGATTCGGCCTCCTGGATATAGACGTCGAGCCCGTTCCAATAGGTTCAAGGCATTTTGCTGCTCAACGAAGGAGCCGATTTGCACCCGAAGGAATCCCATATCGGCGGTTCTCCCTTGAAATCCGATGACGCGCAGTTCGATCCGGTCTGTTCCACTGCCGATCATTCCGAGAGCCTGGGCGCCGGCCATTGAAAGGTCCAGCACGCGGCCTTTGGCAAAGGGGCCGCGATCGTTGATACGGACAGTGACTTCCCGGCCAGTAGTGGCCGAGCGGATCGTAGCAATGGATCCGAGCGGCAGTGTCCTGTGAGCCGCCGTGAGCTTATGCATATCGTACCGCTCACCGTTGGCGGTGCGATTCCCGTGGAATCCAGGTCCGTACCAGGAAGCCACTCCTCCTTCGACATAACCGATGGGGTACCCGGGAAAATAGGTGGGCTTAGGCGGACTGCTACATCCGATGACTGTGGCTGTGACAACAAGAGCGCTGACGAAGGCCGGTGAGAACCGGAAGCCGGAGAGCAAACTACGACTGATGGTCAGTAAGCAGACACGCCCATCAGAGGATCCAGGAGGGCAGATCGGCATCAGCCAAGTACCAGAGACAATGAAGCGAACATGGCTGCTAGAA
>DASTQY010000011.1:0-5191 GCA_035761525.1 Nitrospira sp.
GTTGAAGAAGAGCTGCGCACCCTGACTGGACGCGGATTGAGCGATGGCCCAGGCGATACTGTGTTTGTTGGCCACGCCGATGATCAATCCTTTTTTGCCGCTCAGTAACATGCGTTCTGCTCCAGCGGTTGCGAGAAACTATTCCAGTCGCGGCGATGGTAACTCAGGGCAGTGAAGATAGCATGATTGGCCGGAACTGTTCCAGGCGAGAGAATGGAGGGCGCTGAGCCCGTCATGGGGTGCGATCACCGGGAAAAGACTCCCGGACTATTCGCCAGCCAGCCTGCGCAGTAGAGCAAATGCATCGAGCATCACACGGTAGGGATAATGGGCGTTACGTCCGCTGGGATTGGGCAGGAGAAACACCGGAATCCCGGCAAGTCGTGCCGGAGTGGGCCCCAACGCCAGACGGCTCGAACGCGTGATCTCCGGAAACAAGATACGAAATATGGTGACGCCCAATAGCGCGATGATTCGAGGCTGGTATCGCCGAATTTTTCGTTCGAGGGTCGAGGCTTTTGCCCGATACTCGGCCGGGTCCAGGTCATCGATTCCCGCACTGGGTCGGTCGATGATGTTGGTGAGGCCCAGACGCCACTCGGGGAGGCGCCAATCCTCCCGAAAACTCAGTGGTTCGTCCACCATGCCTGAGTCAAAGAGCAGCTTCCAGAAGCGGTTAGAATGACCAGCGAAGTGATGACCCATCGCTGCAGATCTCAACCCAGGGTTAATGCCGACAAAGATGACATGCAAGTCCGGTCGTAAATGGTCACGCAGCCTAGGTCTCTGGTTGGGCATTATGGTCACTCGCCCCGGGCTGAGGCAGTTTAGCTCGATTCAACTATTCTGCCACAGTTTGGCCGAGAGATGAGGGCCCCCGTCGTTCCTGTAGAACGCATAAGCGACTGAAATTGCAATGAGGAAGAGGGCGGATAGAATCGGGCACCAAGCTTGCTGAATCCTGACACGATGCCCACTGAAGGGCATACATTCCACAACCAGAGGAGGTGACACAGTATGACACGCATGTTGTTCGCAATTATGGCAGTGGCAGTGGCGATTTCTTTCAGCGCTCCTTCCTTCGCCGGTGAGGAGAAGAAGGACAAGAAAGATGAGAAGAAGGGCGGCCACGTCCTCGTGTACGGCGATGAGAAGAAGGACAAGAAGGACGAGAAGAAGGGTGGCCACATGGACACCTTCGGGGACGAGAAGAAGAAGGACGAGAAGAAGGGCGGAATGGGCGGAAAGTAAATCCCTTTTCGGCGAGGCTAGCTAGCTTAAGGAGCCTTCCGCCGGAAGGCGGATGGCTCCTTGGGTGACCTCATCACTTTCCGCTTTCAGTAAATACCAGCTGTAATCCCACGATTGTTTTCGCATCGCGAATTGTTCCCGCGCGAATCATCCCGATTGCCTCTTCCAGCGAAACCTCCACCACCTCGAGGACCTCGTCTCGATCGAGATGTTGCCGCCCTTTGGTCAGACCGGTTGCTTTGTACACATGAATCACTTCATCGGTAAAACCAGGGGCCGTGAATATACTCGAGAGAAGCATTAGCTGGCCTGGCTTATAGCCGATTTCTTCCTCCAGCTCCCGCGTCGCACATGAACGGGGGTCTTCCCCGGAATGGAGTTTCCCTGCCGGGATCTCGTAGATAAATCCGCCTGCGGCATGCCGAAACTGTCGGATCAGGACGACCGAGCCATCTTCTGTAATCGGGACCACCGCCGCGGCACCCGGGTGACGCACCACTTCCAGGTCGATCGTAAGGCCATTGGGCAAGGTCACCGTCTCGATGTTAAGCGTGACCACTTTGCCTGTGTACAGGTTCTTCGTCATGATCAAGGCCGACAAGCTCGGGAGACCCGACGAGGGTCAACCGTTCTTGGTTTTTATCTTCCGATAAAAGGGAGGCTTCACAACGGCTGCGGGCAGCCTTTTCCCCCGAATATCAATGGAAATAGCCGTACCGGCCTGGGCAAGGGAGGGAGGGACATACCCCAAGCCGATTCCTTTCTGAAGCAGTGGCGAAAGGTTCCCGCTGGTGACGACACCGATCGGTTGCGACGACATCGCATCTAAAATGGTGAATCCATGACGCGGTACGGATTTCTCCAATACTTCGAACGCGACCAACCGACGGGGCGGGCCTTGTCGTGCCTGGTCGTCGAGTGCCCCTTTGCCGAGAAAGTGGCCTTTACGAAAATTCACTGTCCATTCGGCTCCAGCCTCGATCGGCGTCGTCTCCTCGCTGATATCGTTCCCGTACAGCAGGTAAGCCATCTCCAGACGCAACAGATCCCGTGCTCCCAAACCGGCCGGCTTGAGGCCCTTGTATTCGCCTTTCTTGAGTAAGAAGGTCCAAAGGTGGATGGCCTGGGTTGCAGGAACGTTGAGCTCATAGCCCAATTCTCCGCTATAACCGGTTCGAGCGACGAAGCAGTTGATGTCATTCAGGGTGATCTCGCGACAGTGATGCAGTTTTAGGTCACTGATCCCTTCCGCTCCGGCCGTGAAGAGAATATCCCGTGAGGCGGGACCTTGGATGGCGATTTGGGCGAGTGCTGAAGTCTGATCCTCGATGACACACTGATCATGGGTGGTGGCTCGATGCTGCGAGAGCCACGCCAAAATTTTCTCTCGATTCGAGGCATTGACACAGAGGAGATAATCGGTTTCGCCGGTGCGATACACAAAGATATCGTCTTTGATTCCGCCTGCTTCGTTGCATACCATGGAGTACTGAGCCTGGCAGAGTGCCAATGCCGCAACGTCATTGGTGGTCATTCGTTGAAGAAAGGCCAGGCTGCCACCACCGGAAACTCTGATGCGTCCCATATGGCTGACATCAAAGAGGCCGGCCTTTGAACGGACTGCCTGGTACTCATCGATCACGCTGGCGTATTGAATGGGCATCTGCCATCCGGCGAAGTCGACAAGTTTGGCGTGGTGGGCACGATGTTGGTCGATGAGAGGAGTGGAGTTCATTCCGAGAAGGGTGCTGCGGGTCAGACAGCCAGGAGTTCCACTTCAAAGATGAGCGTGGCATGAGGCGGTATCGCGTTTCCGGCTCCACGGGCGCCATACCCCAGATGGGACGGTATGATCAATTTTCGCTTGCCTCCGACTTGCATGCCCTGCACGCCCTCGTCCCATCCCTTGATGACCCGGCCCGCACCCAATGGAAAGGAAAAAGGCTGGCCACGCTCAAGTGAGCTGTCGAAAGGCGTCCCATTGTCCAGCCAGCCGCTGTAATGCACACTCACCGTTTGACCGGCTTGTGCCGTCGCTCCGGTGCCCATTCTCAGGTCAATGTATTGGAGCCCGGATGCCGTCGTCACTTCTTTACCCTCAGGACCGGCTTGTTCGAATGGCATGGTTTCCCCTTGTGTCGCTGGTGTAAATCATTTACTGAGGTTCATGAGCGTGATCGGGACGCGAGAACACGGCGACACTTGCCGAGTAACCATGAAGGAAATTTCTTCCTCCCACCGGACCGATCTCCCCTTGTGCAAAAAAGCCGGCCACTGGAATCGGTCCCATCCGCTCCTGCACGACACCGCTGTCATGATGGGCGCGGCCGAAGAGCCCTTCCCCTCTCCCGCAACAACTGAAGAGGAGCGCACCCAAGGCTGGATTCGGGTGCTTCGCACGGTCGGCCGCGAGCAGGACATGCAAATCGTCGCTCGCTGATTTGCCGTCGCGGATTTGAAACTGAATGGTCTGGCCTTCTTGTACGAGATCGCCGATCGCGAGCGCTCCCGATTGTTGATCCGCTCCGACCAGATTACGAACGAGAAAATCTCCGCGTTCGAAACGGCTGCGATGCTCATCAATCGCGATCCCGATGTGTAACGCTCGATGGGCATCCCGGCGCTGACTCCCTTCTAGCGATTCAAATACTTCCTGTAGCCGACTCAGAGCCGGTTGCCCTCCGAGTTCATAGATCATATTTTGTTCCGCTCTCGTGACCACATAACGTTCGCCGATGGGACAGCAGCCTTGTGATATCACTGGCCTCACCGCAATCGGACCTGAGAGCTGTACGCCGACCACGCCTCCATCAAAGACTTCTGCGTTCCTGATGAGGCGATTTTCACCAGGGCCATGGCCGCCTCCACACAACCCGCCCAAGGCCAGCCCATTAGGGTAACGGTCGGTCATCACCGAAAGCACGTCATGAACCGGTGTCGTGAACGGATCAGCCAACAGGAGGAACGTGCTCGGTTCAGCGCTTGGCTCAGGCCACCCTGCCATTTGGATTTGGTCCTGCGTTTGAGAGAAGGCCATGCGGAGCGGGGTCACCCGGACCTGTGGCAGCGAAGCCACCCAAAGAGTTAAGGCTGGAGCGGTTTCAAATTCCTCATGGTCGGCGATCACCCCTTCGCCGGAACAACCGACACAAACTTCAATAGACAGTTCCTCTTGAATCATCGTTGCCACGAGATCGGCTTTCTTCGCATGGTGAGGAGAGAAGAAGACGAAAGCCAACTCGAGGGTTGCTCGGCCGAGTTGTGCACGAACGGCATCAGCCAGGTCGCGTACGGCTGCCTCGGTGTCAGTCTTGTGCGAGAGAGCCGATGCAAAAAGAAGTGCAGTCGACGTGTTGCTCTGGATTGTTTGTGTCATCATGGGTGTTTCTCGTGGTCACACTCCTGGATTCATTCGCTCAGATCGGTCTTTGGCGAGTTTCTTATAGTAGCGCCACATGTAGGAGTGGTAGTCATCCAGTTGCGCAAGCAGGTAATGCAGTTCCGTGGGATCTTCCGTTTCGAGCGCCCGAACCATCCTTGTTTTCAGGAATTCCCCGAAGGCATCGGTCTTTTCCACGGCGGTTAACAAACGCAAGCCACCACCGATCTGATATTCATTCATCCGGTCCTCCGATCGAGATGCGGCGTGAGAATAGCGAGCAGATGGTTCAAAATGCAAGCGCTTGAGAGTAACCAGCAGTTCTATTTGCTACTGGTGCCGAGAATCGCGCGCAGGCGACTCAACGAAATGGCCTCCACTCTGTAGTTGTCACGTCCAACGACCGTTGTGGCCGCCGTCAATGCGTTGATGACAGCCTCTTCCGTCGCTTCCACGGTCACGGTGATCACAGGGTTGAGATGTGTATCTGCAAGGTGCGTGAGGGCATAGGTTCGCTTTTGAGGATAATGGGGGATCACGTTAGCGGTTGAGAATGCAATA
>DASTQY010000012.1:0-2161 GCA_035761525.1 Nitrospira sp.
GGTGCGTCAGATGGTCGGACCCACCCTGCGCTGCTTCACCTTCGATAAGCATTTACGCGATGAGTGCCGCGTGTTGATTCCGCTCCTGAGATTCTGCGCCCAGGATCTCGCCCAATCGCAGGGATTGGACATGACACAAAAATTGATCGTCCTCGACGAGATTCAAGCCGCCATCGATTTGGCGGATCTCCACTGACACTCGAAAAATGGGAAGTGAGCAATTTTGACCAGTAGGTCCTCCTGTAAATTGATAGAATCGGTTCATGCGACTGAATGTTGCTTCATGTCTCGTGGCAGGCGGGGTCGTAACAGCGCTGATCGGATGCGGCTTGCTAGAGACTTCGAAAAAGAGCACGACTGCCACAACTCACGCCCGGCTGCAACGACAACCGGCGACGGCGGTCATCGGGAACAGCCTCCCGAGTCAAGTCGAGTACACCCCCACGGATGCGGTCAAGGATACGGTTGCCGATTTGCTGTCCATTCTCGGAAATGAAGCGCTGAGGCAGCCGGACCGATCTCTGGATCGACGTCACTTCATCGAAGACATCATCAGATATCGCGTCAGTTATGAAGACGCCGCGCAACGTGCTTTGGGACTTCAATGGAAGCGACTGACTGATTCAGAGCGGCAAGAGTATGTGAGCCTTTTTATGCACTTATTACGTGACATGTTAGCAAATAACATCGACCAGTATTACGACGAGGAGATGCTGTATCTTTCTGAACGACGCCATGATCGCTTTGCGGAGGTGAGAACCAACCTCGTCGGATCAAAGGTGAACACTTCACTGTACTTCCGGTTAGGGAACCAGTCCGGCCAGTGGCTCATATACGACGTTGTCATCGATGGCACCAGTTTGATCAGAAGCTACAAGGCGCAATTTGCTCGGATTATACGCGATGATTCCTACGCGGGCCTTATAGAAAAGATGAAGCAGAGGAATCTTCTCGTTAAAGTGTTTGAGAGGACCGCACCTGCCGTCACCCTGTCGTCGATGCACACCGCTCCTCAGTAACGGACCTCTTTCGACGGTAGCATCAATTCTCGGCTCGCCTCTCATAGGATCAGCGATCTTTCGTAGCAACTCCGGCCAAGGTTCATATGAAATACTCCCTCCATACCATTCCGGTTGAAGTTCTTGCACTCGCCTTCATTGAGTTGGTCTTCGTGAGTACGTTTGCTGTCCTGCTTTGGTACGTGCTCGGTCACAAATAGCCCTGGTATTCCTCGTAAAGGTTTAGCGTGGACAATTTCATTCCATCTGTTTTCCTATGGTTCGCCCATCATCCCTTCGGTGCGGCCACAATGGTGTATGCGACAAGCATCCTCGGCGTCTTGTTGTATGCCTATTTCGAGCCTAGGGACCATGTTTAAGAGGGCAGTCCCTAAGCCGTATACGAGGACTCCCGGATGGATTCTAGCTGGGTGAGCACTTCGCGTCCGTCCAGGCGTAGGCTGTCAATCACGAGATCTCGGGAATGATCACGGAGGAAGGACGACAATAAGGACTGATCGTACACCAGTGCGAGCGCAAGGGCCGATGGCGGCGTTCGCTCAGTAGTGTAGTGCAATCGTCATGTTTAAGCGTTCTCCATTATAAGCAAAGCTTGCCGCCTCAAACGAGGGCGCTCCCAACGTGCCTTTCGCATCATTCGAAAAACCGTATCCCTCTTGAGGCTTCCCCATCCAGTTGGTTGCGAGTTCGCCGTCTCGATTTTCGTCATGAATCACCGCAAGCGCATATGTGCCAGGCGCGATGTCTGCAAAGTCGCAAGTGGCCTTGGTCGCGCGGACCTGGACCATCATAATATTGGTTGCAAAGCGTAAGAACTCAGTAGGAAAGCCTCCCGGCCCTTCGAACAAAGCGCATGCCACAGCGCCTATGCTATTCCGGATACCGAGGATTTCCACGTGTAACCCCGGCTGAGATGCCTGAGCGGAACCGACCGTCCCCGCAAGGGCGATTAATATGAGTGCCACCACACCGGCTGATTGTAGAACGGATATCGGCCTGCGGCTCTGTCTGCGCATGCGATGACCTGCCAGGTGAACAATATTGTCTTGACCCTCACCTCTCTGGTCCACCCTGTATAGCCCTAGCCACTATGACGGTGTGGGGCCGCCCTGGTCGTCAATGCACCCTGCTCCCTCACCAAC
>DASTQY010000013.1:0-3768 GCA_035761525.1 Nitrospira sp.
AACTGGCCCTTGCCGCCGACATCCTGCAGGATGATGTGACGGCTGTACCGCTCGATCTGTCGTTCAGTGAGTTCCATGCCTCAATTCACCGGTTACAGGGGCGCACGCCAGGCGTGAGTTATTCGACCACGTTCAATTCGATCGGATCAACGACGCAGCCTTTGTGACGGAGTCCCTGGATCGCCCTCTCGACTTCCGCGGTCTCTCCGGAGAGCTCGACATCGACCCATCCCGTTGTTTCTCGCACATCGGCCCGACGCACGTTGGTCACCACGTTATATTCACGTCCGATCTGATAAATGATCGGCTCTTTGACCTTGTCTTCCGGAAAGCGAACATGAAAGCGGAGGTGTGCCATTATCGACCTCCTGCAATGGCGGGAACAATCGACACTTCATCGCCGGCTTTGAGCGACGTGTCTTTTCCCTTCAAAAAGCGAATGTCTTCCTCATTGACATAAATATTCACAAATCTGCGCAATTCGCCGCTATCGTCGCAAAGGCGGGCCTTGATGCCGGGGTGAGCGGTGTCCAGCGTTTCAATCATGTCGACGATCGTGTCGGCGGTCACTTCGACTTCGCCTTGCCCTTTGGTCAACGGCCGAAGCGGGGTGGGGATGCGGACCTTGATCATATGTCACCACCGCCGTTCTTGCCCATTCTGAATGTCCTCTCAAACGCCACGAGGCTCGGCAGAATTCGAACCGGCCGACCGACGGCGTCGACGACGGCCTCCTGCGTCTTCAATCCGTTGCCCGTCACGTATGCGACGGTCACGTCGCCTTTTTTGATCGTCCCGTTTTTGACCAATTTCTGAAGCACCCCGATCGTGACGCCGCCTGCCGTTTCCGCAAAAATTCCTTCGGTCTGCGCCAACAGCTTGATGCCTTCCACGACTTCGTCGTCCGTCACCATGTCCATGGATCCCTGACTTTCGCCTGTCGCTTTCAGGGCATAGTACCCGTCGGCGGGGTTGCCGATCGCGAGTGACTTGGCGATGGTCTTAGGCTTTACCGGCTTGAAGAAGTCGCGGCCCGCTTTGAATGCCGTAGAGATCGGCGAACAACCTTCCGCTTGGGCCCCGTTGATTTTGGTCCGTACCTCGTCGATCAACCCGACCGTCTTCATCTCGTGAAGACCTTTCCAGATCTTCGTCAACAGGGAACCGGAGGCCATGGGAATGACGACCTGATCAGGCGTGCGCCAGCCCAGTTGCTCGACAGTCTCAAAAGCGAGCGTTTTGGATCCTTCGGCATAGTAGGGCCGCACATTGATGTTCACAAAGGCCCAGCCGTGCTCAGCGGCGATTTCGCTACATAGGCGGTTTACGTCGTCATAATTGCCTTCGACTTCGACCACGTTGGGCTTATAAATCAGGTTGCCCAGCACCTTGGCGGCTTCCAGATCGCCTGGAATGAATACATAGCAGCGCATACCGGCTGCGGCCGCATGGGCGGCGACGGAGTTCGCCAGATTGCCTGTGGACGCACAAGCGACCGTTTCAAAACCGAGTTCGCGTGCCCGCGTCAGCGCGACCGCGACAACTCGATCCTTGAATGAGAGGGTCGGGTGATTGACGGTGTCGTTCTTAATATACAGCTCGTCAATCCCTAAGTAGGCGCCGAGATTTTTGGCTCGGACCAAGGGAGTCAATCCGGCATGCGGGCCTAGATAGTTGGTGCCTTCGACCGGAAGCAAGTCGGCATAGCGCCACATGCTGCGCGGACCTTCCTCAATCTTTTTGCGGGAGATCACCTGCTTCACTTCTGCATAGTTATACTTCACTTCGAGCGGACCGAAACACATTTCGCAGACATGAATGGCTTTGGTGGGATATTCCTTGGCGCATTCCCTACACACGAGCGCTTTCATCTTGGCCATCGTATCACCACCTTATGAATGGGGTCGCACGGCACAACCTGCGAACGGGTCGCCGTCGTCGAAGAGTTCAGTAATCGTCGGATGCTCTCCGCAGAGAGCGCATTGAGGATTGCGTTTCACTTTGATTTCCCTGAACTGCGTTTTTCGTGCATCGAAATCCAGAAGCCGGTCGGTCAATGGACGGCCGATCCCAAGTACCAGCTTCAATGCCTCTGTCGCTTGAATCGTGCCAATGATACCTGCAAGCACGCCGATGACACCAGCTTCTTGGCACGAAGCCACAAGCCCGGGCGGGGGAGGCTTTTTGAACACACACCGATAACAGGCGGACTTGCGAGGGAGAATCGTGGTGACCCGCCCATCGAAGCGCAGAATGGCGCCATGTACAAGCGGTTTGTCGGCGAAAAAACAGGCGTCGTTGATCAGAAACTTGGCCGTAAAGTTATCGACGCCGTCGATGATCACGTCATAGTCACTGAACAGCTTCAGCGCATTGCCCGCGGTCAGCCGTTCTTCGTACATCGATACTGACACGTCGGGATTGAGGGCTTGAATTTTCTCTTTCGCCGAGAGGACCTTGGGACGCCCGACGTCAGCTGTATGGTGCAGGACTTGACGCTGCAGATTCGTCAGATCAACGACATCACTGTCGATCAAACCAATGCGTCCGACTCCCGCGGCGGCCAGGTAGAGGGCCGCCGGCGAACCAAGCCCCCCGGCGCCGACCAGGAGAATTTTGGACTTGGCGATTTTCTTCTGGCCCTTTCCACCGACCTCGGGCAAGAGAATATGCCGGCTGTAGCGGCTTATTTGCTCTTCGGTAAATTCCATATTTCAACGCGATGCCGAAATGGTGTACAGCTTCGTGCCTTGTTTCTTACCTGCGCTTTGCACCATGAAAAGCGCGTCCCGGTTTTTCAAATGTTAAAGTATTTCTCGATGCTGATATACCGCTCGCCGGTGTCGCAAAGAATCGTCACGATGTTCTTGCCTGGGCCCAACTCTTGGGCGACTTGTTGAGCGGCAAAAACATTGGCTCCTGCCGAGATCCCCACGAGGAGTCCTTCCATCTTCGACAATTGCTTAGCCGTCTGGTACGCTTCGTCGTCCGTCACCTTGATGACGCGATCGAGAATTTTGCGATTCAAGACCTTGGGAATGAATCCGGCCCCGATCCCTTGGATTTTGTGGGGCCCAGGTTCACCGCCGGAAAGTACCGGAGATCCCGCGGGTTCGACTGCGATGACTTTGACTTTCGGGTTTCGTTCCTTGAATACCTCGCCACAGCCCGTGATCGTCCCGCCGGTGCCGACGGCAGCAACGAAGGCGTCAATTTTGCCGTCCAGCGCTTCCCAAATCTCCGGAGCAGTGGTCTTTTTGTGCATGGCGGGATTAGCCGGATTCGAAAACTGATCGGGCATGAAATAAGACGGATTCTGCATCAAAAGGCTTTCGGCTTCTCGGATGGATCCCTTCATCCCTTCCCAAGCCGGCGTCAACACGAGTTGTGCACCGTAGGAGGAAAGCAGGCTCGCCCGTTCCATGCTCATGCTTTCCGGCATCACGAGGATCAGCTTGTAGCCCCTGACGGCAGCGATCAAGGCCAGACCGATGCCCGTGTTTCCACTCGTCGGCTCAACGATAGTGCCACCGGGTTTCAACTTTCCCTGCCGCTCCGCCTCGTTGATCATGTTGAGGCAGATCCGGTCTTTGACGCTGCCTCCGGGATTGAAGAACTCCACCTTCCCGTAAATCGTAGCGCTTCCAGGCAGGGAGAGGCGGTTGAGGCGGACGAGGGGAGTTCCGCCGATCAGCTCTGTAATCTCTTTGTGCATGACCATGGTCATTTGCCGCCACCCATGTAGAACAGAATTTCAAGCCGGTCGCC
>DASTQY010000014.1:0-6052 GCA_035761525.1 Nitrospira sp.
GGCATTATCGCCGGCGGAGCGGTCCGAGCGGTCGTTGAGTTGGTGGGAGCGCACAACATCATTTCCAAAACGTTGGGCCGAGGAAACCCGTTCAACACGGTACGCGCGACCCTCGACGGTTTGACACAGCTCAGACATCCCGATGAGGTCTTGCGATTGCGTCGGGGCGAGGAACTTCAGACGGGAGCTCTGGCGTAATGGCAACGGCAAAACCACCCAAGACGGCGGCTCATGTGCGCATCACGTTGAAGAAAAGTCCCATCGGCACGCCTGAGCGGCACCGCCTCGTCCTGCGCGGACTAGGATTACGCAAGATCCGTCAGTCGGTGGTCCGTCCGGATACGCCGCAGGTACGGGGATTGATTCACCAAGTGGGCTATCTTCTGGAAGTGCAGCCATCATGAAACTACACGATCTCGCCCCGGCTAAAGGGGCCAAGAAAAAACGGAAGCGTATTGGACGTGGCCCCGGCTCGGGTCATGGGAAGACGGCAACGAAAGGGCATAAGGGATTGCTGGCTCGCTCAGGAGGCGGCAAGCAGCCTGGGTTCGAAGGCGGCCAGATGCCTCTCATTCGTCGCGTCCCTAAGTACGGCTTTACCAATCCTTTCCGGAAAGAATACGCAATCGTCAACATCGAGCGTCTGGCTGATCTGCCAGCTTCGGGGACTATTACGCCGCAGGCGATGGTCGACGCGGGTCTGGTCAAGCGGGTTACATTGCCGATCAAGATCTTGGGCAATGGTGAGTTGAAGAAAGCCATCACCGTGCAGGCGCACAAGTTCAGCAAGTCGGCTGAGGCGAAGATCCAAGCAGCGGGAGGGTCAGTCGAGGTTATCCCCGGTGTTTGAGCGGCTCCTGACCAGCTTTCAGAATATTCTGAAAATTCCCGAGCTGCGGACACGCATCCTGTTTACGCTGGGGATGCTGGTGGTGTATCGGGTCGGCGCACACATCCCGACACCTGGTATCAACGGCGAAGCGCTCTCTGAGTTCTTGCAGAAGCAGGGAGGAGCGCTTCTTGGCTTCCTCGATATTTTTTCAGGGGGTTCGCTGTCGAGGCTGACGATCTTTGCGCTGGGCATCATGCCCTATATCAGCGCATCGATCATCTTGCAGCTGTTGACGGTGGTGGTTCCCCATCTCTCGAAGCTCGCCAAGGAGGGAGAACGGGGTCGCAAGAAAATTATTCAGTACACGCGTTTCGGCACCATCGGGATCGCGTTGGTTCAGGGTTTCGGGATAGCCATCGGTCTCGAACAGATGAACGGCGGCGCGTTTGTCTTAGACAAGGGCTGGGCGTTCCGGCTGATGACCGTGATCACACTGACGGCCGGGACGGGGTTCTTGATGTGGCTGGGCGAGCAGATTACGGAGCGCGGCATCGGCAACGGGATCTCCCTGATTATCTTTGCCGGCATCGTGGCGCGTCTGCCTTCGGCCGTGGCGCAGACCTATAACTTGTATGAGATCGGCCAACTCAACGCATTCTTGCTGGTCGGCCTTGCGGCGCTGATGGTGGCCGTCGTGGCCGCAATTGTGTTCCTAGAAAGCGGACGGCGCAAAGTTCCGGTGCAATACGCGAAGCGGGTGGTGGGTCGCCGGGTCTATGGCGGTCAGAGCACCCATATTCCATTGAAAATCAATACAGCGGGTGTGATCCCGCCGATTTTTGCATCATCGATCATTGCGTTTCCGGCGACCATCGCGGGATTTTTTGAAACACCCTGGATCAAGGCGATCGGTGCGCAATTGTCGCCAGGATCCCTGCTCTATACGCTGATGTATGTTGGTCTGATTCTGTTTTTCTGTTTTTTTTACACGGCAGTGGTCCTCAACCCGGTGGACATGGCCGACAACATGAAGAAATACGGAGGGTTCATTCCCGGCATCCGGCCGGGGCAGAGGACATCCGATTACATCTATAAGGTGCTGACACACATTACGTTTGCCGGGGCATTGTATCTGGCCATCGTCTGTGTCATTCCTGAATTTTTGATTTACAAGCTGAACGTCCCCTTTTATTTCGGCGGGACTTCGTTGTTGATCGTCATTGGCGTCGGCTTGGATACGGCTCAGCAGATCGAATCGCACATGTTGATGCGCAACTACGAAGGATTCTTGGGTAAGGGCATGGGTCCGCTCCGCGGCCGGAGCGGGTGAGGACCGCATGCGTGTCGTGTTTCTCGGTGCGCCGGGAGTTGGTAAAGGGACGCAGGCGGATCGGATCGCGGCTCAATTCAAGATTGCCAAGATTTCGACGGGCGACTTGTTGCGTGAGGCGGTTCGCAATCAGACCCCGTTAGGGCGTGAGGCAAAACAGTTCATGGACCAGGGCAGGCTGGTCCCCGATTCGGTTGTCATAGGCCTCGTTCGAGACAAGCTTGCCGAGCCCGCTTGCGCAAACGGATTCGTGCTGGACGGGTTTCCGCGAACCGTTCCCCAGGCTGAAGAATTGGAACAGGTCCTGCGGGCTCCCCGGCGGCCTCTCAATCGGGTCGTGAACTTCAAGGTGCCGCGTGAAGTTGTCATCAAGCGGTTGAGCGGGCGCCGCAGTTGCCCGAAATGTCAGGCGACCTTCCACGTGGAGTTCGCCCAGTCCCAGAAGGGTACTCAGTGTGATCGGTGCGGCGAGACCTTGGTTCAGCGGAGCGACGACAAGCCCGAAGCGATCGAAACACGGTTGAAGGTTTACGAAGAACAAACGGCGCCGTTGATCCAGTACTATGCCAACAAGCGGCTCCTCTCGGAACTGGATGCGTCCGGTTCCGTTGATGCGGTGTTTGAAGCCCTGTTCGGCGTCCTGGCGCCCTACAGCGCGCTATGATTATTCTCAAGACGCCAGACGAGATTGCCGTGATGGCACAGGCGTCAAAAGTAGTGGCAGAGGCGCTGGAAGTACTGAAACGCGCCGTCAAGCCAGGCGTGACGACGGATGAATTGGACCGGTTGGCGGAGGCCGAAATTCGCGGCAGAGGCGCAATTCCGGCGTTCAAAGGGTACCGGAATTATCCGAAGACGCTTTGCGCGTCGGTCAATGAGCAGGTCGTACACGGCATTCCCTCCAAGCGGGTGCTGAAGGACGGCGATATTGTCGGGTTGGATTTGGGCGCAATCGTCGGCGGATTCTACGGCGATTCGGCGGTGACCGTGGCCGTCGGGCGAATTGACGAGAAAGCAGCGACGCTGGTTCGAGTAACGGAAGAATCGCTGTCGCTCGCGATCCAGCAGGCGCGGGTTGGGAACCGGCTGTCGGATATTTCTCATGCGGTTCAGCAGCATGTCGAGGCGGCCGGCTATTCGGTCGTCACCGAGTTTGTCGGACACGGGATCGGGCGCCAGCTGCACGAGGAGCCGCAGGTGCCGAACTACGGCAAGCCAGGACAGGGTCCTCGGCTCCAGCCCGGCATGGTGTTGGCGATTGAACCGATGGTGAACATGGGGGGATCGGCTGTGCGGGTGTTGGACGACCGCTGGACGGCGGTGACTGCGGACGGCAGCCTCTCGGCTCACTTTGAACATACGATTGCGATTCAACCGAGTGGTCCGGCACTCGTCCTGAGTCGGTTATAGCACAGCGGGCGTGACTCACCGGGAGAAAGGGTAACGGTTCGTGCCGAAGGAAGACATCATCGAGATCCAAGGTTCGGTACTGGAGACGCTGCCCAACGCCATGTTTCGCGTGCAACTCGACAACGGTCATAAGATTCTCGCGCACATTTCCGGGAAAATGCGCATGCACTTCATCCGCATTCTTCCGGGGGACAAGGTCACGGTGGAAATGTCGCCGTATGATCTGACCCGTGGGCGCATTACGTATCGGTTCAAGTAGGAGCTGTCGTCCATGAAAGTGAAATCATCGGTCAAGCCGATTTGTGCCAAGTGTAAAGTCGTGAGACGCCGTGGGGTGGTTCGAATACTGTGTGTCAATCCACGGCACAAACAACGGCAGGGGTAGTGGGGCGGCTGGGAGGCTGGCGAGTGTCCTAGCGCGCCATCGCGAGCAATGAGGAAGCGGCGTCTTGGCGCCGCAGGGCTGGCGGGTGAGAAGGCGGCGATCGTTCAACGCGCGCAGCGGAGGCGCATCCAGCCTCGGCCGCGGAAGACGTTGAAGCGGAAGTAGGAGGAAACATGGCACGTATCGCGGGGGTAGATTTGCCGAGAGAAAAACGGTCGGACATCGGCCTGACCTATGTGTTCGGGATCGGCAGGGCGGCCGCCAGGAATATTTTGGACAAGGCCGGGATCGATGGCGCCATCCGGGTCAAAGATCTTAGTGAAGACCAGATCGTCAAGATCCGCGAGATTATCGATCAGGAATACCAGGTCGAGGGCGATCTCAGAAAAACTTTCTCGATGAATATCAAGCGCCTGATCGATACGGGAACATATCGCGGCCTTCGTCATCGTAAAGGGTTGCCCGTCCGCGGCCAGCGTTCGAAAACCAATGCGCGCACACGAAAGGGGCGTCGTGCCGGAGTCGGCAGCAAGCCAAAACCGCCCGCACGTCCAGCGCCGACCGCATAGTCATTGTAGGAGTCTGTCATGAGCATAAAAAAAGGCAAGAAGAAAGAACGACGGATCGTCCAAAGCGGCATCGCCCATGTCCAGGCCTCGTTCAATAACACCATCGTGACCATCACAGACATGAGCGGCAATACGGTGGTATGGGCGAGCGCCGGCAACCAAGGCTTCAAAGGATCGCGTAAAAGCACGCCGTTTGCCGCGCAGAGGGCCGGGGAGGCTGCCGCAAGAAAGGCGATGGAAAGCGGCATGCGCCAGGTGGACGTGTACGTAAACGGCCCGGGATCGGGACGCGAGTCGGCGATACGTTCATTGCAGGGGGCGGGACTGCGGATTAATCTGATCCGTGACGTGACGCCAATCCCGCATAATGGCTGCAGGCCTCCGAAGCGGCGGCGAGTCTAATGAAAAATGCACAGAGGTGAATCGGAACGAAGCGGGCAGACCATGAAGGGCGTGCCCGAAAACCGGAGGTAGAGCAAGTGGCAAAGTATCGTGGTCCAGTCTGTCGGCTGTGTCGTCGTGAAGGCGAGAAGTTGTTCTTAAAAGGCTCGCGTTGCATGACCGAAAAATGTGCCATTGAGCGTCGGAGCTATCCGCCCGGCCAGCATGGCCAGGCCCGCCCAAGAATTTCAGACTACAGCACCCAGTTGCGGGAGAAACAGAAGCTGCGGCGGATATACGGGCTTCAAGAAAGGCAGTTCCGGGGTGTGTTTGAACGGGCGGAACGGCAGTCGGGTGTGACGGGCGACGCCTTGCTGAGGCTGCTCGAATGTCGCCTCGATAACGTGGCCTACCGACTGGGGTTCGGGGCGTCGCGCAAGGAAGCCCGCCAAATTGTCGGCCATGGGCACGTGACGGTCAATGGCCGGAAGAACAATATCCCGGGGGCGCAAGTCCGTGTCGGTGATGTAGTGGCGGTACGGGAGCGAAGCCGGAACATGGTATCGATCCAGACGGCGTTAGAGTCGGTCGAAGGACGAGGCATTCCGGAATGGCTGGATCTCGATAAGGCCGGCTTCAAGGGCACCGTGCGGGCGTTACCAACCAAGGACCAGATCACGCTGCCGGTCAACGAACAGATGGTCGTCGAATTGTACTCGCGATAACGGAAACTTCATACAACGCCGGCTTTGTGCAGAGTGCATCGCAGAAAGTGCGGCGGCTGACAGGATGAAGGGGGACTCATGATTAAAGCGATGAAAGATTTTCAAATCCCGATGCGGGTTGAAGTGGACAAGGAAACCGCTTCCACCACCTTCGGGAGATTCACCACGGAAGCCTACGAGCGTGGCTTCGGAACGACCGTCGGCAATGCCCTGCGCCGTGTGCTGCTCTCATCCCTGACCGGAGCGGCGGTGACGACCGTTAAGATCGAAGGCGTGCTGCACGAGTTTTCGACGATTCCTGGTGTGACGGAAGACGTCACGTCGATCATTCTGAACATCAAGGGATTACGGTTGGCCTCCCACACGGACAAGCCGAAAACGATCCGGTTGAAAAAGAAAGGCCCTGGCGAAGCCAAGGGG
>DASTQY010000015.1:0-4078 GCA_035761525.1 Nitrospira sp.
GAAATCGAACTCGTCAGTGTTGAGGAGCGCGAGAAGCTATTGCGCAGCTTTCTTAACGGGGTAGAGTCCTTGTTTGACATCATCTTCCTTGATTGCCCTCCTGCATTAGGGATATTGACCGTCAACGCTCTCGTGGCTGCTCGCTCGGTGCTCATACCCGTGCAGTGCGAATATTATGCGATGGAAGGCCTAAGTCGATTGATCGGCAGTATCGAACGGATTCAGCAGTCGTGGAATCCCGGCCTCACGATCGAGGGCATCGTCTTGACAATGTACGACCCGAGGAATACGTTGGCGCGCCAAGTTGCCGAGCAGGTACGTGGACACTTCAAAGACCTCGTGTATCAAACGACCATCCCACGAAACGTGACACTTGCAGAGGCTCCAAGCTACGGCCGTCCGGTTCTGCTCTACAACATGGCCTCAGCCGGTGCACAGGCCTACCAATCTTTAGCCAAGGAGTTTATCAATCATGGAGAAAAAGGCCCTCGGTAGGGGACTCGACGCGTTGTTGCCGACGACGAAACCTGCTCCCATGCCGGAGTTGCCGGAAGTGCAGCATCTTCGAATCGACGCCATTGTGCCGAATCGCTACCAACCGCGCCAAACGTTTCCTCCCCAAGAATTGGCCGAGCTTGCGGCATCACTCAAGCAAAGCGGATTACTTCAGCCCGTGCTTGTCCGGCGAAAAGGCGATGGCATGTATGAATTGATTTCGGGCGAGCGGCGTTGGAGGGCCGCCAGAGAGGCTGGGCTTGAAACCATTCAAGCGATGATACGGAACTGTAGTGATGAAGAATCCATCCTCTTGGCACTGGTCGAAAATCTGCAACGAGAAGACCTCAATCCGATCGAAATGGCTCGAGCGTATCAACGCATGATGAATGAATTTGGTCTTACGCAGGACACTGTTGCGCAGCGCGTCGGCTGCGAGCGCTCATCGGTCGCGAATGCTGTTCGTCTTCTCCAGCTCCCGATCGAGGTCCAACACCTGATTGAGACCGATCAATTGTCTGCCGGTCATGCGAAGGTCATCTTGGGGCTCGCGAGCCCTGCTGAACAACTCCGCGTGGCGCATCTCGTCGTCAGCCGTAATCTCTCCGTCCGTGAGACAGAACAAATTCTTTCATCCGGCCTAATCGTCAGGAAACGCAATGCAAAGGAGCTACGCCGCTCACCGTTCTCTGATGTTGAAGAACGTTTGCAAAAACGGCTTGGAACGAAAGTGTCCGTTCTCAATGGAAGACGCGGAGGAAAAGTGATCATTCACTACTTTTCTCCAGCCGAGCTCGACGGTCTCCTCGAGCAGCTGCTTCAGTAGTTCCCCTCTACGTACCCCGGCACGACCCTTCGGACGTAATCTGCATATTTGTTGCTAAATCGCCAGACCGGTGGCAGTGTTTGTTCGTACGATTAATGCTGCTCACTCACAGCGATCCGCGACGAGAAGAGGCGGAGAGAATTCTGGGGAGGATGAGTCATGTGGGGCCAGGACAAACAAGACGGCAAGCGTGCTGTCGAAGGTGACAACGAGGAGGGCGCCGAACCAGTCAGTCGAGCAAGCGAGGAGACCGAGGATATCATCGCCTTTGTCGGCAAAGGAGTCGAATTCAAGGGCGTCATCTCCTACAGCGGTACCGTCAGGATCGATGGCTTCCTCGATGGCGAAATCCATACTGACGGCGTGTTGCTAGTGGGCGATGAGGCGGTGATCCAAGCGAAGGTCACCGCGGGCACGATCGTCTGCAAGGGCAAGATCACAGGAGACATTGCTGCAAAAGAACGGGTCAAGCTGCGGGCTCCTGCTGTGTTCAATGGGAGCATGAAAACGCCGATGCTGTCGATCGAAGACGGCGTTTTATTCAATGGCGGCCTTGAGATGAGCCAAGGGATGCGGGACGGAACCGCACTCCACCCGGTCGGCGCGACTTCGCCTGCGGCTGTGAAGCGTGTGAGTTGATAAGCAGATTACCTAGGTAAATATACCAATACAAAGCGGAGGATTTATGTGGGCAAGAAAGGACCAAGTCGAGCAGATAGAGCCAGATTTTGAAAACTTTACGCTGCTGGCGAAAGATGTCGATTTTAAGGGTGTGGTCAATTTTGATGGAACGGTCCGGGTCGATGGCCGAGTGGAAGGGGAAATTCACACCACCGGCACACTGATTGTGGGCGAGCATGCCATGATCAAGGGCATTGTGTCGGCAGGCGTCCTCATGAACAGTGGAAAGATCAACGGCACGATCACAGCCGTCGAAAAAATTCATATTCTTAAGCCGGGCGTCTTGGTGGGGGATATTCGAACGCCGTCGATAGCGATTGAGGAAGGGTCGCATTTCCACGGCATGTGCGACATGGGTGTGCAATCGTGGTCCGAGCCCGCAGCGGTCTCGATCGCTTCCTAGTCCAGGCCGACTCACCTCTCCGTTGATAGACACTGGCCATTTTTCCTCTCCTGCCGGTACAATACCGTCACAATGAAGAAGCCCACGGTGTTGCTCGGAATGAGCGGCGGCGTCGACAGTTCGGTGGCGGCAGCTCTCCTCGTACGTGACGGGTATGAGGTGCAGGGGGTCACCCTTCAAGTCTGGGAACACGAAGACGATTCCGTCGCGGCGTCCAAGAAATGGCAGGAGCGCGGTTGTTGCAAGATCGGCATCGCTAAATATGTCGCACAGCGTCTCAAAATTTCTTATGAGGTCATCGATCAGCGGCAAAACTTTCGGGAGAGTGTCATCAAGGATTTCCTTGACGGCTATGCCGGAGGGACCACGCCGAATCCTTGCGTCCGCTGCAACGAACGCGTGAAGCTGCGAGGGCTCATCGACCTCGCGGAACAGCGCGGAATTGAATACGTGGCGACGGGACATTACGTTCGGGTCCGGGAGCACGGTGGTCAGTATGCTCTCCACCGCGCTCTGGACGAGAAAAAGGACCAGAGTTATTTCCTCTATCGTCTTAATCCCGCCTGGCTTCCCCGCCTTCGATTTCCAGTTGGCGGCATGCAGAAGTCCGACGTATGGTCAGAGGCAGAGGCCCTCGGACGTCCCGTCGATGAATTAAAGGAAAGCCAGGAGATTTGCTTTGTGAGCCATGGTGATTATCGCACCTTCATCGAATCGGAAATGCCGGAGACAAGACGCCCTGGCGATTTCATCGATAACAATGGGCGCTATCTGGGACGCCACGACGGGATCGCTTTTTACACGCCGGGCCAGCGACGCGGACTCGGCATTGCGGCCGGTCAACGTCTCTACGTGCAACAGGTTATGCCGTTGACCAATACCGTCGTCCTCGGTCCCGAAGAGGCCTTGCTCAGTTCCGCATGTCATGTACAGGAGCTCAATCTCTTTGATCGTAGTTTGTGTGCCGGCAAGGCGGATGTTGCCGTGAAGGTTCGGTATGCCACACCGGCAACCGCAGCGACGGTTGAACCCATCGACCACGACAGGTTGCTCCTCACCTTTCGTGCGCCGCAGCGAGCCCTGAGCCCCGGTCAATCCGCCGTGCTCTACCATGGTGATCGGGTGCTCGGCGGCGGGATGATCCAAGCCATCTGACTGCCTTCGTCTCGGCCCGTCTGTATTGACACTTCCCATCCGCCAATGCTAGGTTTGCGCGCCCATTTTCGTGCCTCCTGCACGGAAGTATCCCGTTTGCCTTAAATACCAAAGAGCGGATTAGGACAGTGATCAAGACAGCAGTTGCGCGACGTTACGCCCAGGCCCTCTTCGAGCTCCTCGATCAATCGAACATCGAAGCGATGCGGCGTACCCTTCATGGTCTGGGCCAGGCCATGAAGCAGTCGTCTTCTCTCCGGCATGTCGTCTCGTCTCCTGCATTCGGTGCCGAGGAGAAGATCGTCGTCCTCACAGAGCTTGGGGAGCGTCTCGGTTGTCCGCCGACCGGCAAGGCCTTCTTTGGGCAACTGGTCAAGAAGAACCGAGTCGGGTTCCTTCCCGATATTGCAGAGGCATTTGCCAAACTGGTCGATCAGTCGAAAGGAATGCAGCAAGTCACGGTGTCTTCGGCAGTGGCGTTGCCCCAAGCAGAACAGGACCGCATCAAGGGGCGCCTG
>DASTQY010000016.1:0-22160 GCA_035761525.1 Nitrospira sp.
GCTTTTTTCACGTAATGGGGCACTGGCGAGTCCAGGCGCATCTTTTCTCTGCGCTCAATAAGAACCACCTTCGAATCGTGGACCGTGATTTCAACGGACCCAAAATGGAGATCTCTCAACGCCTGCTGAATGGCCAGTTCCACCCGGTAATTTTGTTCCGTTGTATGCATGGCGGGCCTCATTCCATGGAGGATTTGTTTAATTACTAGTAACCCAGTCGAATTAGTAATAATAGCTTATAATTAATATGATCATATTTGTCAACAAATAACTTTATGCAGTGCCATATGCAGTCACATAATTGGTTGTGTTGGAAAATAGCTTTACAACGTTAGCAAGTATACTTGACTTAAGGCAAATATAAATGCTACCACCGCAGTCATGGCAGAACCGTCATCTATCCGTTTTCACAATCGACTGAAGGATGTCCGTGTTGCAAGCCGGTTGTCGCAAGGCGATCTAGCTTCGAAAGCTGGAATCACACGTCAGGCAGTTTCCGCAATCGAATCCGAACTCTATCTTCCAACCACAGCCGTGGCCTTACGACTGGCGGCTGTTCTTTCTTGTCGCGTCGAAGATCTATTCAGTCTTGCCGCCTCTGAGGAAGTGGTCGAGGGCAGATACATCGGCGGACAGGACAAGTCACCGACTGTCCCTCTGCGTGTGAAAGTTACGAAAGTGGGAAAGAACATCATCGTTCGCCCCGTCGCCGAGTTGGGCGAAGTGTTGGCCTACACCGTGCCGGCTGATGGATATTTACTTGAGACGACAACTGCCAAATCGGGGGCCACGGCGCGTGTCCGGCTTTCTCGGGATAGGGAAGCGATTGATGAGGAAATCTCGGTCGCCGGCTGCGATCCAGCCATTTTTCTTGCTGGAGCACACCTGCGCCGCCATAAGGATCGAACTTCAGTTATCGGGTGGTCGATGGGAAGCATGGCAGCCGTCGGAGCCTTGCAGCGGAGTGAGGTGCATGTGGCCGGCCTGCACTTGTTCGACCCGCTCAGTGGCGAATCGAATCTGCCGTTTCTCAAGCGCGCGCTCAAAGGGTCGGACTACGAGGTGGTGACGTTTGCAACCTGGGAGGAAGGCTTTCTGGTCAGGCCCGGGAACCCAAAGGCGATCCGCCAGGTGGCCGATTTGGCCGACGAGACGGTGATATTCGTCAATCGAGAGGAGGGCTCTGGTGCACGGCTCTTGCTCGATCAGCGGTTGCGGGCTGCAGGTGTGGATCATGCCAGGGTGCGTGGATATGAGAACACTGCCCGCTCCCATTTTGACGTCGCGAGAACGATAGCAGGCAGACAGGCCGATGTCGGTATCGGCATTCGATCGGCCGCTCAATCCTTCGGCCTGGGTTTCGTGCCGCTTCAATCGGCGCGCTACGACCTCGTCGTAGCTAAATCCATTCTCCAGAGTCATCCCAGTCTCAGCAATTTATTTGACGCCATTAGCAGCCGGCGGTTTCGCGAAGAGATCGAAGCGTTAGGCGGGTACGACACACGAGAAACGGGAAAGCTCCATGCGCTGCGATCGTGAACGACTTCACCGAAGAGGAAGAGTGTCATGAGACCGTGCGTGCTGCTCTATGGTCTGTTTCTCATAGTGTGGATCATGACGGCCTCTGCCTATGCGACCGAGTCTCTTATTATCGCGACCTCGCCAAGTGTGGCGCCGGCTGTAGAAGCATTGGGACGCCAATTTGAAACAACTCATCCGGACGTTCGCGTGCGTCTGTACCTCGATTCCGGGCTCAACCTTCGTCGAACCATCGCTGGAATGGAAAACAATCCGAGAGGTCAATACTTCATCGGTTCTGGGCCAATCCATCTCGTTGCACCCGGTGGAGACGAACTTCTTACTCGCTTGGAGCAAAAATATTATGTCCTTCCAGGTACGAGGCGACCCTATGCGGAAGTGCCGTTAGTCATGGTCGTGCCCGAGGCGCTCGTTGATGCGCCGACGTCGTTTGAATCACTCACACAAAACAAAACCTTGCGGATTGCCGTCGGTGATCCAGCGCTGACCATGCTCGGGCAAAGGACGATGCAACTGCTGACGACGTTAGGCATCTGGGCCGCGGTAGAAAACCGATTGGATCGAGCAAGCGACGTCCGTTCGGTGTTGGATCATGTCCTCAATGGTGAGGCGGATGTCGGAATTGTCTTTGGTCCGGACGCGGTTCAGGAGAGCCAACGCGTTCGTATCGTGGCCGTTTCCGAGCGCGGCATCATTCCTCCAGTGACCCATTCAATGGCCATGGAACGGTATTGTCCCGATCGAGCACTCTGCGCAGAGTTTCTTAGTTTCATTCAATCTGATGAAGCCCAGAAGGAACTCCAGCGCCTGGGGTACACATCGCCGCCACAAAGCCAGTCCATGAAGAAAGAATGAATACCAATACGCAGTTATTTGAGAGGAGGGGGCGGTGATGTGGAGTCGGATGAGGTTCATGTCAACGGATGGTCTTATATTTTTGTTATTCGTGAGCATCATGTCGGGAGGGTGCGCCCGACTTCCGTACACCACCAAGGTCATTCACGAAGATCGTCGTGTCGTCATTTCACTTCAACGGGATCCAGGTGAAACGGTTCCTTACACACATCCCGTCCAGTTGAAAGGGGATGAACTTTCCGCCGTGCTCGCGGGGTTCTCGTTTCGCGAAAAGCAGCGATTGCCGCTCCGATGGTTCGCGGAGGAAGTGCCACCGAAGAAAATTTTCCGTTCGGATGAAATGCAAGCCGTCGTGCCTTTCTTGGTCGAAGGTCTCGAAAGGGCGGCTCCAGACGAGCGAGTGTACTTTCAAGTGGTCGCTCCCGGCATGAATCCCGCCGCTGAACGCGACACAACGGCGGGATGGATCGTCGTGAGAGAACCCTACTTTTATCTTGTGCTAGAGCACTATCACGCCCAATTTCCGATCAGGAAATCGGAACAGTGGGACCTGCGTTACCCCACCACTCCTCCGGAGCCAAAGACGTACTTGCTGTACTTCGAACCGGGGCGCTTCTGGGAAACGGATCCGGTGAGTAGTCGGCAAGCCGTACAACTGCGCGAATTCTTGAAGACGGCCATTCCCGCCTCTTCAAGATAGTCACTGAACATAGGTCGGCGTCATCTGAAATTATCATTATTTCTTTCACTTCTCGTGGAGGGAGTCATGGAATCCTGGAGCCTTCTTCAGAACATCTCACAGGCAATACACCGAAATAAGGTCGTTGTTCTGGGTGCGCTCATTCTGTTTATGTTGGCGCCGGTTTCAACACATGCCGTGGAATCAGGCAAGCTGATAGAAAAAGATGGGCAATATGTGTTCGTTGAAAGCATGGATCCCGCAACCCGGCTGTTGTTGGAACGGGCCTATGATAAAGGCATCATCACACAAGAGGAGCGAGACAAAGCGATCAAGGACTCCGAAACTCGCGCCTATCTCATGCAGCCGAGTTTCAAACTTTGGTACGACCGAGGCTTCAACTTTTCGATGAACGACAACGCGTTTCTCCTCAAGATCCGAGGACGCCTGCAGTTGCGTGAAACCACACGATGGAGGAACGATGCCTGGAGAAACCCCGGCGACGCCAAAAATTTCCCCGAACTCTTGGGCGTGTTCGGAGACTACCGAGCGAACCGATCGGATGATTTTGCCTCGCAGTTCAATTTACGACGGGCTAGGCTCTTGTTTCTTGGGCACCTCCTCAGTCCGGACTTTAAGTATTTTCTTCAGATCGGGTTTGAAACAGCTGAAAATGCACAGACTCCTGGATCAGCCAACCTTCTAGATTATTATGTTCTCAGCACCCACCTCCCGCTCTTGAACGTACAACTCGGTCAATACAAAGTCTTTTTCAATCGATCCCAAATCAATAACACGGCCTCCATGCAGTTTGCGGAACGGGCCCCTGTAATGGATGCCTTCACAGCGAGCGGGATGAATCGACGTGATATCGGCATCACGATCATGAATGACGACGAAATCTACCCCCTCAATTATTATGTCGGGATTTTCAACGGCGCTGGGCCGCTCTTTAATCGCTATGGAACCTACAACAGTGAAGAGGCCACGGTGGGATGTCCGGGTGGGCAAACGGGCGGCAATCCCTTTCCTTCCCCCGCCGGTTGTCCGGCCAATTCGCGCAATCTCAATGCGAATTTTCGCGATGAAATCGAAAAGCTCATGTATGCGGGACGACTCCAATGGAACATTCTCGGGCGACCTGGATATGGTGAAGGAGATTTGGTTTATTCAGAAAGACCGCAAATGGCTGTCGGTGGGGGATTGGCCTATAACCCTGGCATCAACACCAGCACAGACAATGCGTTCGTCGGCATTGATTTGGCGAACTTGAATTTCCGGCGACAATTGGCAACGTTCGGCAATGGGCGTCAGTTGGGGTGGGGAGTCATCAACTACACGACTTACGGGTTCGATAGCGTCTTCAAGTACAGAGGCTTTTCGCTCCAAGGGGAATGGTACTTCAAGAACATGGAGCGAACATTCAAAGGTGCGCCATGTTTGCAATTCAATGCAGCCGGCGCCTGTACTGCCGTGACGCCTCAGCTTTTGGGCAACGCTACGGGGTGGTATGTCCAGTCGGGGTATTACCTGATTCCACGCAAGCTTGAGGTGGCTGCGCGGTACTCTTATTGGGATCCCGATACCAACGCATCAGGCGATTTGATCAAACAGGTGGATGCATCTCTCAATTGGTTCCCTTTCGGGACTTACGATTACCAGCTCATGTTGACGTACAGCAACATGGCGATGGGTACAGGCGGGTATGCGATCGGCCGCAGTGCGCCGCTGCCGACACAACCTCCCGGTGCCGTCAACCCTTCAGGCTTGGTTCCATTGGACGCCGTGGGTGGAACGCTGATCGAGAACGCGATCCGTGTGCAGTTGCAGATTTTCTTTTAAGATGGAGCGGCCATTAGCCGCGCAGGGCATTACTGGTCGGGAGCATTGGCCATTTTCATGCGGATGGTGTCATTATGAATTCGGTCAGCGGTCGTCTGTCCAGTATGCGGGGACACTACATGTATCGTTTGCGACAACGTGTTGTTTCGTCAATTCTTAAGGGAAGGATGTTCCTTATGATCGTCCCTCACTGGTTGCAGCGCGTCACGTATACAGCGTTGATTTCGTTCGCCGTCTTCATCTGCCAGTTCAGTGTCGCCGGCCACGCCTTCAGTGAAGAAATTACGGTTGCGGCCGCCTCCGACTTGAACTATGCGATCAAAGAGGTGATTGAAGGATATCAAACGGCGACCGGCAATCATGTGAAACTGTCGTTAGGATCGTCCGGGAATTTTTATGCACAGATTCAAAACGGTGCGCCGTTCGATTTGTATTTTTCTGCTGATATCGCTTACCCGAAGAAGCTCGAAGAAGCCGGTTTGATCGTGCCTGGATCGTTGTATCGGTACGCTATAGGCCGGATTGTCCTTTGGACCAGTCACACAGCCAATCGCGATGTCTCCAGGGGGCTGGACGTTCTCCGTGATCCTGGCATCAAGAAAATCGCCATCGCCAATCCGAAACATGCCCCCTACGGGCGAGCCGCCGTGGCGGCGATGCAGCATTTCAAGGTCTATGACGATGCCAAGGAACGATTGGTCTTGGGCGAGAACATCTCGCAAGCCGCCCAATTCATTGAATCCGGCGCCTGCGATGTCGGCGTTATTGCACTCTCGCTTGCCTTGGCGCCCACCATGAAGGCCGCAGGCACCTATTGGGAAATTCCCAGTGATGCCCATCCCCCTTTGGAACAAGGAGCCGCCATCTTGAAGTCTTCGAGACAACAGAAGACAGCCCAAGAGTTCGTGGACTTCATGCGAGGCACGCATGGACAGGAGATCATGAGCCGCTATGGATTTACACTTCCGAAATAGACCGGTCTGGCTGTTGACGCTCATCCTCTCGAGCGGGTGTTCCGATGCGGTGCAAATGACGCATGAAACGGAGCAGGGCGGTGTGGTCACCTTCCTTTTCAAGGAAGACCGGGGCGGTCCGATGGGATCGCCGCATCGAAAGGAGGCATTGAAGCTCATCGACCAGAAATGCCCGGCCGGATACGTGGTGGTGCGGGATGGAGAGTTGAAAGGCTACGGCAGCATGTCGAGTGTTGAGGGCCAGGAAGGAGATGTCACGAACCGCCGGTGGGGAATTCAGTTTCGATGCAAATAATTCACCGAACATGCGAATCAAACCATAGGAGGACAACATGAAACTTAGCGCACGCAATCAGTTCCAGGGAACCGTCACTCGCATTACAGAGGGACAAGCGATGGCGGAAGTGTCAGTGAAGGTCGGAAATCTTGAATTCATTGCGGCGATCACGGAAGGCTCGGTGAAAAACATGGGCCTGAAAGTGAACGACTCAGTCACGGTTGCGGTGAAAGCCACTGAAGTGATGATCGGCAAATAGGGGATGTCAGGACGGTCAAAAAGGTCATCAGCCAGGCCGCAACAAGCGCAGAGATGAGCCGTGCTTTCGCTCGTACGTTGAGCCTCTAAGCGATGCGAGAACAAAGCTGACGGCCTTTTTCATCATCCTGGAAAGGCAGCATTGTGAATTGGACCGCTATCTGGGTGACCTGCAAACTGGCGAGCCTCACTTCGATGGCATTGCTCGTGATCGGGTTACCGATCGCCTATTGGTTGACGTTTTCGAAGTGGCGATGGAAATTCCTCATCGAATCGATCGTGGCGCTTCCACTGGTTCTCCCGCCGACAGTCCTGGGGTTCTATATTCTCGTCGCCATTGGACCACACAGCCCCTTGGGCCGATTATACAACGATGTCGTCGGTGAGACCTTACCGTTCAGCTTTCAAGGCTTGCTAGTCGCCTCAATTTTGTACAGCCTGCCTTTTGCCGTCCAACCGTTTGCCACTGCCTTTGAGCAGGTTGATCGAAAGCTGATTGAGGCTTCATGGACCTTGGGCCTTTCCAAACTAAAAACCTTTTTCAAGTTGATCGTGCCACTTTCAATAGCGGGGCTCATCACGGGTGCAGTCTTGAGCTTTGCCCACACGCTCGGTGAGTTCGGGGTTGTCTTGATGGTCGGAGGAAATATCGAAGGCGTCACCCGGACGGTTTCTATCGACATTTACGACGACGTACAGGCACTCAACTATGCCGCAGCGGCAAAGACGGCGCTGTTTCTCCTCGCAGTGTCCTATGTTGTCTTGTTGTTTATTTATGCGATGAATCGAAAAGTTTGGGCAGTATGGCCGCAGAAATAGCCATCGACATCACCAAGACGTTTCCCGGCCGTCCCGCAATCAGCGCAAAACTGGCATATACACTGCAGCAGAGTACGGCATTGGTGCTTTTCGGTCCTTCGGGATCTGGCAAGACCACCATCCTTCGATGTCTTGCAGGACTAGAATGGCCTGAACGGGGAACCATCCGATTTGTGTCGAGAACCTGGCTTGATACCGGTTCCAGGATCCGGGTTTCGCCACAGGAGCGGTTGATCGGGTATATGGCGCAGGATTATGCCTTGTTTCCGACTTATACCGTGGCGGGTAATATCTCGTACGGCTTGGATGCGCTTTCGACACACGAGCGAAAGAAGCGCGTAGCCGAGATGCTTGAGCTCTTCCAACTCACCGGCCTTGAAGAGGCCAAGCCAGACGAATTGTCCGGGGGACAGCAGCAACGCGTCGCTCTGGCCAGAGCAATCGCACCCCGGCCGCAGTTGCTTCTCTTGGATGAGCCGCTTTCCGCACTCGATGCTCCCACGCGCGTGCAACTCAGAGGAGAGCTGCGGAGTCTGCTCAAGCACTTGGCTTTGCCCTCGGTGATTGTCACCCATGATTGGGCTGAGACGTTGACTCTCGGGGATGTGGTAGCCGTGGTGGGCGATGGACACGTACTACAGGTCGGTCCTCCACAAGAGGTCTTTTCTCGACCGGTCAATGCAGCAGTGGCGCAGATCGTTGGAGTAGAAACCGTTATTGAAGGAGACGTCATCGAGCAAGCCAATGGTTTGGCCACCGTGCGCGTCAATGGTACAACCCTCAAAGGGTTGGGGACGAATCAAGTCGGCTCGGCTGTGTTTGTTTGTATTCGCGCGGAAGATGTGCTGCTTGAGTCGGCAGGGAGCGGGATGACCAGCGCCCGCAATCATTTGCAGGGGAAGGTGAGCGAAATTATTCCACATGGCGTCATGGTCCATGTGAAGATCGACTGTGGGTTCACCGTCATCGCCGTGGTGACGAAAGGAGCGCAGGAAGAGCTACGGCTCGAGCAGGGTTCACCAGTGGTCGCCATGATCAAAGCGGGCGCCGTGCATCTAGTGCCGCGCTCAATGTAACGATGTGCATACTGAGGCTTAAAACAGACCGGTGATGCCGGTACTTAGTTTGTCAGCGATAATCGGAGTGGCTTCCGGAATGTCCAAGTCTTTTTGCCGCACATGCCCGACCGATCGCATCTGCTGTGCTTTAAGAACAGCAGCCTCCTTGCCTGCCAGCGGTTGGCCGATCGGTTTACCGATCTTGCGATCAGTAATCTGGACATCGGCGACGCAGAGATAAGTCACTCCCTCTTCTTTCGGAGGAGGTTGCATGCCGGGGAAGCCGCCCTGCCCGCCTCCGGCCATGGCCATGCGCATCATGGCATTCATATCCATCCCTGCCATATTACCCGTCGGCATGTTGCTTCCAAACAGACCGGCCATTCCATTGCCGTTGCTGCTGGCAGCGCCCATCGTCCTCCCACCGCTGCTGATGCCGGCGCCGAATCCGGCCGTGGCAACGGATTCTGGAGTCACGTCGTCCGCGGCTTGGTGACAGTAAATAATCTTGGCTTGGACCCAGTAATTGGCTTGTACAGGATCTTTCATCAACTGATATCCCTTGGCGGCGAGTTTCGTCTCGACCTCGCTGAGTGTGATCTGTTGGTTCTCAGAGGTGTTGCGCAATTGAAGGTAGATGGTGCGATTGGTATTGGGATCCAGAAAGATGGTGTTGCTGTTCATCAGACCGGCGCGGATGACGTTTGAGCAACCCATGCTCAACGTCAGCAACAGCCCAACTCCTAGGAAGAGGAAAGTACATCTCATTATCAGAAGTTTCCCGCGACAGCAGCGCTTAGTTTCTGCTGCAATAAAGGGGTGGCTTCTGCTTCGTTCATCTTCTTCTGATGCACATCGGCAGCGAGACGCATCTGGTACACACCAGCCGGTGCGGCTTGGTCGTTGGTCGAGGTGAGCACCGGAACGGCAGCCACTTGCTCCGTGATTTGCAGATCGGCGACGCAGGCATAATTGACGTCGTCCGGCATTTTCGGTTTCGAAGGTCCGCTGAACAGGCTGCCCACCGCGCTTCCGATGCCTTCGATGGCGCCGAGACCCATTGAGGCAGCGGCGCCAGCCAGGGCTCCCTGCGGTCCTGCCATACTGGCCATGCCGGTCAAACTGTTCAGCCCACTCATCATTGAGCTTCCGAATCCAGACCCGTAGCCGCTGGCGACCATCGTCTCGACCGGCATCTCGGGCTTTGTCACGTTGCAGTACACGATGTTCGCCAGAACAATATAGTGGGCGGCAGAGGAGTCCTGCACAATCTCATATCCTTTTGCCGACAGTCTGGCTCCCAGATCGTGCAACGATACGCCCTGGTTATCGGAGGAATTTCTCGTCTGAATAAAAACTGTCTTGGCCGTTGAAGGAGGAAGGAAAAATACATTACTCGCAATAAGATCGGTTTCTTTGATGTTGCCGGCCTGAGCTGTGAGCGGAACGGCAATGAGGAATAGCACCAAAACGTAGCCCATCAATTCCTCGCGGCAAAGGGGTACGAATTCTACGCAGGGCAAACCCAGAATATCAACCAACCTATCGGAATCGGAGACTCAGGTTAGATGCACGAGGGAACTGAGAATCCGTGAGGATTTGGCAAAAAGCGCATGCTTGGGGTAACCGCACCATGACATTGGTCGGCTGTAGGGGCCGCCGTAATTTGCAGCATTCTAAAGGTTGAACGCCTTTTTCCGACGGGACCTAGGGGTCTCCCCAGGTTCTGTGGATAACCCTGTGTGTAATGCAATTCCCTCTGTGGATCTCTTGCAGTGGAACGGACAAGCACGCTTTGCCTATATTTTTAGCATAGGGGCGCGACACATGTGTGCCCCATATGTGGTGGTTCTACATCAAGAAATTGAACATCCGTATTCCCTCATCGGACGCGGAATTTGGCTGTTCGAAATGCGGACGGCAAGACCCAGACTGCGTTTTGTAAAAACTTATGCACAGACGCCGCATTGACAGCCTCGTTTCTTACTCTTTTTAGTAATCGCGATGAGAGGACTTGACAGCGAGGCGCCGCCTGTGTAACCATTGGTTACAGTATGAAGCCAACTGATCTCAGACGCATTCGTGAGCAACTGGGTCTGACCCAGCAGCAACTAGCCGACGCGCTACACACAACCCGTGTCTCTGTCGCCCGTTATGAAGCCGGGATGCGTCGGATCCCGGGGATGGTGAAAGTGGTGATCGATCGTCTTGGGCGTGCGCCAGAAATTCCGATGGCCGGCATGGTGGCGGCCGGCTTCCCGATTGAACCGGTGCAACAATCGGAACTCATCGACGTTCCTCCCAGTATGTTGCAGGGGGGAAAAACCTTTGCGCTACGCGTCAAAGGAGAATCGATGAAGGATGACGGCATTCTTCCGGGTGACCTCATTGTTGTGCGGAAGCAAGAGACGGCTCAGTCGGGACAAACCGTCGTGGCGCTCGTCAATGGCGAGGCCACTGTTAAAACGTATTTCAAGAAGGGCACGCATGTTGAATTGCGCCCTGCGAATACCACCATGCCACCGATCCTCGTCCAGCCGTCTGACGAGTTTCACATCGAAGGCGTACTTATCGGGGTCATCCGTCATTGTGCGATTTAACAAGGAGGTGGGATCGAACATGATAGTCACGAGAGACCGATTTATAACTCTGCAGCGGACCGTCGATACGTTGGAAGGACGACTCCAGGACATCCAATGCGAGCTACGGCAGGCCAAAGGCGTCTCAGTGACCGAACGGGTTTGGAAAAATTTACTAGCACCCTGGCAGGGGAGCGCGTTTATGTCTTCCTGTTGTAACCGGCGAGTGCGACCCAACACAAAGGTGGTGAATCATGCTGGTACAAGAACCGGACATTGACGTCAAAAGGAGCGGCCCTTGTGCCGACTGCGGCATCAGGGTGGAGCGGCGTATCGAATGTGTCGATGGGTTGACGCATTCCACTGTTGAACTGTGCCAGGCCTGTTGGATCGCTTGCCAGCAACGGCAGGCGTTTGCCGGCGGGTGTTGCGGATAGCGAGGCGCATTATGCAAGCCGTCATACACACAGCAGAAGCAACACAATTGCCTTTTGTTGAAGCAGAGTCTCAGAATGAACTCCTGGGCAGAAGAGGCAAGACTCGAGAATGGTTTCTCGCGCTGCGTCATGCGCAGATTCCCTTTCATTCAGATGATCGGCTGATCATGTTGTATGGTCATGCGCTCGTGTTCCGGTTGGGACTCCATGCCGCAACCGAGCGGGTCTTGGCGGGTGAACCGGTCGTCTATCTCGATGGGGCGAATACGTTCGATCCGTTTGTTGTTGGACAACTCGCCCGTGCGCATCGGCGGCAGCCTCGTGCAGTATTAAGCATGATCCATGTGGCCAGGGCGTATACAAGTCATCAAATGGAGCGGCTGATTTCCGATTGTCTGATGTTTGCCCTCGAACGCTATCAGTCTCGCATTGCCATTCTGTCAGGTTTGTTCGATACGCATTATGATCAGGCCGTACCGGAGCACGATGAGATGCGGTTTTTCGGTCGAATCATGGAGGCGAGTCAGCGACTGACCGAGCAGGGCCATGTCTTATTTTTCTTATGTCCGCAACTTTCTGTTATGACCCATATGGCCCAGCGTTGGTTTGATCGTTTACGCCTGCACGCTGACCGGGTCATTCGGGTGAGTGAGGAGCGCGGACTTGTGAAGCTACAGGAAGAGGGAGAGGCGGTGGGACAATCGTGGGAAATCGCCCGCACAGCATTGGAGAGGGACCAGGCCGGTGACGGTCATCATTCCCGTGCCCGGTCTCAACGAACCCATCAAGGGGCACCCCTTCGCTGACGAGGTTGGTTGCCAACAATGAACTCCGCTGGTCAAGGAGCAAGAGCTATGGAACCGCTGCCTACTTATGCGGCCAGTTTCCAGATGCCGGCCCGTGCGTCGGGCTCTTGTGACAGCAGAGTATTACTTTCCGCATTGATGCGCCAGAGCGCTTCAATTTCCGTGATCCTTTTCACCGATACATTTTCAAACCGCTGCTCATCCATGCCCGCTACAAAGTCATCCCTCAACCCATCGTTCATTGGGTCTCCTTCCATCTAACAGTTCAGTAAGGCATACTACGCGCCTCGAAACGCGGCAACTGGTGTTTCCCCTGGGAAACACCTTTTACATTCGCCGGAACAAGGAAAGCATCCGCCGTCCTTAACTGGGGTAATCCCTAGGTACCGACTAGCCCACATATTGTGAACAATGGTCTAATTGTCGGAAGTCCATGATCCGCTTAAGGCGACTTCAAATTCAGCCGCTAAAAGGCGCAGGGGGTGGGTTTCGTGCACACGGCCAGTCGTCCGTTTTTATTCAAAGAATGTAGTGAGTTGAGAGAAATTCTCGGGGAGGAAGCCTATGACGAAAAACGGCTGGTCGAATTGCTGGAAACCGTCCCCTTGGACTCGATCTATTTTCATACCCATAGTTACTTTTTGAGGCATAGCTATGTGGAACGGGTCTACCCGAATGATTTCGCGCAATGGGTCGCGATGGAAGTGAGGGATCATGTGTTGGGCGAGCGTCTTGCGGTAGTCGACCCATTCGAATATGGAGAGCTGGATGCCTTACGCGGCCAGCTGATCTCCATTATTGATGACCACTTGTCCAGGACGCCGATTGTTCCCCGCGTAATGTTTGGCGAGCCCTTTTACTTCAACAAGTCACTCATTATCCAAGTTCCGACACGGATAGAAGTCAGGACACTGCAAGAATTTCGGAGCGCACTGAGTGAAGTCGAAGTGAGTGCAATCTATTTCCACGTCTTCGAAGCGAGGCACCGTCTCAAACATGAAGAGAGCGATTTTTCCGCGTGGATACAAGACGGTCTCGGCATGCCCGATCTTGCAGAGAAACTTCGTGCCATCAACCCGTATTTGGGGAGCCTCGAGCGGGTGCGCTCAGCGCTGCTTACGGTGTGCGATGAGTTCTTGAACCGGGAGCCCAAACCCTGAGCAAAAAGAGAAGCTCTACGATGCCGGATCCCTTATGGTTCAAGGACGCAGTCTTTTACGAGCTTCACGTCAAAGCGTTTCACGACGGAAATGACGATGGGATCGGGGACTTTCGCGGGCTCCTGGAGAAACTCGACTATATTCAATGGCTCGGCGTCGATTGTTTATGGCTGCTTCCCTTCTTTCCGTCACCCTTGCGCGACGATGGCTATGACGTCGCGAATTACCGGGCGATCACGCCAGAGTATGGCTCGCTCGAAGACTTTCGTAATTTCCTCGACGCCGCGCATCAGCGCGGCATACGTGTCATTGTGGATCTTGTGCTGAATCATACATCCGACCAACATCCGTGGTTCCAGCAAGCGAGAAGCTCACCCGAGTCGGCCACGCGAGACTATTATGTCTGGAGTCAAACCGACAAACGCTACGAGAAAGCCCGGATCATCTTCATTGACACGGAAAAGTCGAATTGGACATGGGATCCTGCGGCCAATGCCTATTACTGGCACCGGTTTTTTAGCCACCAACCGGATTTGAATTATGACAACCCCGAAGTCCAGAGAGAGATGCTCGATATCATGTCATTCTGGCTGGATGAGGGGCTGGATGGTTTTCGCTGCGACGCCGTGCCGTATTTATTCGAGCGCGAAGGCACGATCTGCGAGAATCTTCCGGAGACCCATGCGTATTTGAAAGAAATACGCAGGCGCCTCGATCAGACATATGGCGACCGTATCCTTCTCGCGGAAGCGAATCAATGGCCTGCCGACGTGCGTCCCTATTTCGGAAACGGCGACGAATTCCACATGGCCTTTCACTTCCCGCTCATGCCAAGACTGTTCATGGGCGTGCGGAGCGAGGATTGGCATCCTATCGTGGACATGTTCACGCATACACCGCCGATCCCGGAGAACTGTCAATGGTGTTTGTTCCTGCGCAACCATGACGAACTGACACTGGAAATGTGTGCCGGCGAAGAACGTGATTACATGTACTACGCCTATGCACGCGATCCACAGATGCGGCGCAATATCGGCATCGCTCGGCGCTTGGCACCGTTGCTGGACAACGACCGGCGAAAGATTGAATTGCTCAACAGCCTGGTCTTCACCCTCCCGGGCAGTCCCATCATTTACTACGGAGATGAGATCGGCATGGGGGACAATGTGCACCTCGGCGATCGCAATGGCGTTCGGACTCCCATGCAGTGGAACGCGGATCGAAATGGGGGGTTTTCAAAGGCTGATCCGCTCAAGCTGTATTTGCCGCCTATCTCGGATTCCGTCTACGGCTTCCACGTAACCAACGTCGATTCTCAGCGCCAATCACCACATTCGCTCTTGCATACGATGAAGCAAATGATTGCCAGGCGGAAAACTCAACCGGCGTTTGGACGCGGAGATTTGACGTTTCTTCGTCCGAAAAATGACAAGGTGCTCGCCTACATTCGCAGGTATCGCGGCAACGAGCTATTGCTCGTCCACAATTTGGCCGGATCTGCGCAACCTGTTGAACTCGACTTGTCCGCCTTCCAAGGACAAGTGCCCATTGAACTGCTGGGGGGATCCCGCTTCCCCAGGATTAGCAAAGGTCTGTACTCGCTGAGCCTGGCGCCTTACGGATTTTATTGGTTCAGCCTCGAACAGCCTCAGCGTGACGATCCGTCATACGGGATTGAAGGCAGCGTCGTCTAGCGGCGCAGTGATTGGAAGAAGAGATGGCACATGAATTAGACGAGTATCGTGACCACGCACCGAAAGGCACGGTCGAGTTTCTCTATCGCTTGAGCGATCAAGTGGCAGGACATAGTTTTTTGCATATCAGTGCAGGCCGCTATGGCGGGGGTATGGCCGAAATCCTTCGCCGGCTGATCCCGATGCTCAACACGTTAGGCATCAACGCACGCTGGGAAGTGCTGGCAGGTGACCAGGAATTCTTCCAGGCATCCAGGCGGCTGGCCAATTCCCTTCAAGGCCAGGACGACTATCTCACCGACCAGATGCAGGAGGTCTACCTTAAGATCAATGCGCGTACCGCTCAAAGCCTCAATTTGGACGCCGATCTGGTGATGATTCATGATCCTCCGCCGGCAGCACTGATTGAACATCGCAAGGGAGGGAAATGGTTTTGGCGATGTTACCTCGATATCGCCAAGCCCCGGCAGCATAGCTGGAGTTTTCTCAGGCGTTTCTTGGTTGGGTACGATGCGGCGATCTTTTCATTGCCGGGGTTTGCCCATCGCCTGCCCATTCCGCAGTTTTTGATTTCTCCATCGATCGATCCGTTGAGTGAGAAGAACCGGCCCATGGCCCGTGTCGAAGTCAATCAAGTGCTCTCGCGTCTTGGAATTCCTCGCGATAAACCGATCTTGCTCCAGTTGGCACGCTTCGAGTGGTTTAAAGATCCGCTGGGAGCCATTCGGGCCTATCGGCTGGTCAGAAAGCATCACAATTGCCGCCTCGTGTTAGCGGGCTCTGGTGTCATGCACGACCCGGAGGGTGAAGCGGTCTTGGCGCAAGTGCGCGAAGCGGCTGCCGGCGATCCCGACATCCATATTCTGCAATTGCCGCCGGAAGCCGACGTTGAAATCAACGCGCTGCAGCGGGCGGCGACGATTATCTTGCAAAAATCGTTTAAGGAAGGGTTCAGTCTTGCCGTGACTGAGGCCATGTGGAAAGGAAAGCCCGTCATCGGGAGTACCGCCGGCGGCCTGGCCGCACAAATCCTAGACGGCGTCACCGGCTACACCGTGCATTCTGTCGAAGGCGCGGCGTTCAGGGCTAGGCACCTCCTCAATAATCCCGGCCTCCTGCAACGCATGGGCGGCGCAGGGCGAGAGCACGTGAGAAGGAATTTTCTGGTGACACGGCACTTAAGCGATTACCTGACCCTGATGAGGTTGTTTGTCGCGCGGTGAGCAAGCAGGCCATTGAATCGCATGGCTCAAAGGAAAGTCCGTGATGGGGGAAGCAGTATGGGAGCAGGTCCAGGAACAGTGCTCCGACGTGCGCAAGGTCGATCTCCTGGTCGCCCTTCCGTCGTTCAATCAGGCCTCAACCGTTGTGCCCGCCGTACGCACGATTGTGGCAGGGCTGAAATCCTTCTTTGGGCACGCTTCCATCCTCTTCGTGAACGCGGATGTCGGCTCTCAGGATGGAACTCCTGATCTTGTCAGGCAGACGGTCGGCGACTTGTTGCCCTTTGCGTCGATCCGTCCGAACACCGAAAGCATGTCCGGCAGTACCTTCGCCTTGAATCGATTTTCCTACTCCGGCATGCCGGCACGGGAGGAGGCCTTCCGGTCAGTGTTTGCCGTCACGCGGAGGTTGGAAGCCCGGGCCTGCATCGTCTTGGACTCAAGCGTACGATCGGTTACAGCTGAATGGGTTTCTCTGCTCGCACAACCGATATTGGAGAAAGGCGTTGATTATGTGGCGCCCGTGTTCAATCGGCAACGATATGAAGGCAGCCTGACCAACAATCTCATCGCCCCCTTGACTCGGGCGCTTTATGGAAAGCGGGTCGCTTGTCAGATCGGTGGCGGGTATGGCTTTTCGCAAAAACTCTCGAGCTTCCTTTTAGAGAACGAAGCGCTATGGGAAGGAGATGCCGGCCGCTTCGCCATTGACAGCTGGGTGACCACCGTCGCCATCGCCGAGGGATACCAGGTTTGGCAAGCCTGTCTTGGAGCCAAGGTTCAGGATATTAAAGCCGGAGCGGCTGATATCTCGACGAGTCTCGCCCAAGCCGTAGGCGCGACCTTCCACTATATGGAGCGATATCAGGATATTTGGGAGAGGCAGGTTGGCTCTGAAGAGGTCCCGGTCGTCGGTCGCCCGATTGAGATTGGCATGGAATCGGTTCCAATCCAAGTGGATCGGATGCTCAAGGGATTTCGTCAGGGATTGAGGGACCTGCTTCCGATTTGGGAGGTTATACTTGCACCTGACACGTTGGCCGGCGTGCTGGAGTTGGGGTTGAGGGATGACGAGGAATTTCGCTTCCCCCTTCCGCTGTGGGTTCAGACCGTCTATGACTTTGCTATCGCGTATCACGAGAAGGTCATCCATCGTGAGCATCTCTTGAAGTCCCTGGTGCCGCTGTATCTCGGTCGGACCGCGTCAGTGGTCCTTGAAACGAAAGGCGGCGGACCGGGACTGGTCCAGGATACGGTCGAACACGGTTGTCAAACCTTTGAGGTGACGAAGCCGTATCTGATCGACCGATGGAGGTTCCAATGAGCGAGATGTGGCAGGATGCAATGGTTGCGGCCTTTCGGGAAATGGCGAGCCGAGGCGTGCTGTTCTTGCCCAAACTCATGGCCCTGGTGACATTCTTGATGCTCGGGCTTGCCATAGGATGGCTCGTCAAAGTATCGCTCATGCGCATTCTCAACGTTGTACGCTTTGAAGTGTTCTGCGAACGCATGGGACTCTCTCCAGCCTTGACGAAGGCCGGCATGAAACAGCAAATCCCGCACCTCGTCGGCCGTCTGGCATTTTGGATTGTATTTCTATTCTTTGCGTTCATGGGGGTCGATGCGTTGGATTTGCCCGCGACCGCCAATCTCATGAGTGCCATCCTAGGCTTTTTGCCTAATGTGATCGCTGCCATTCTGGTGGCGCTGCTTGGCATTCTCCTGGCTAATTTCACCGGAGAGGCGGTCTTGATCGCCGCAGTCAACGCTCAAATTCATGGCGCCCGGTTCATCGCCAACATGGTTCGCTGGGGCGTGGTCATTTTTACTGTCGCCATGGTCCTGACACAGCTTGGGATTGCAAAGGAGATCGTAGTGGCAGCGTTCTCCATCATCTTTGGAGGCATCGTTTTGGCGATGGCCATCGCGTTAGGGTTGGGCGGGCGCAGCATCGCGAAGGAGGTGCTCGAGCGTCGCTTCGGTCGCGAAAAGAGCAGGGACGAGTTCACTCACATTTAAATGGGCGGCAGACGAACCAACAGTCATGACACATCAAGACGGAAGACAACGGGTTGCCATCGAGGGAGTCCGACCGGAAATTGACGGGGGAAGATTCCCGATCAAGCGGACAGTCGGCGAAGAGATCGTGGTCGAGGCCGATGCCTTTGCCGACGGACACGACGTCGTTGTTGTGATCCTCCGTTATCGCCTCAGGGACTCCACGGAGTGGACGGATCTGCCCATGAAGCACGTCGGTAACGACCGTTGGCGTGCGGCGTTTCACGTGAGCACGATGGGACAATGGCACTACACGATCACCGGCTGGGTCGATCACTTTGAAACCTGGCGCCGGGACCTGGTCAAAAAGCTCGACGCCGGACAGAATCTGCAAGTTGACCTGCTTATCGGGGCCAAACTCATCGATAGCGCGGTCGCTCGAGCTTCGGCGGACGATGGGCGGAAGCTCACGGCGTGGAGGCAGGCGTTGAGATCGAATGAATCTCCTGACGACGACCGCATTCGTATCGCGTTAAGCGAGGACCTCCGAGCGCTCATGGCGAGATACCCGGATCGGCGCCTCGCTTCCGTCTATGAACGAGAACTTCGGGTAATCGTGGACCGGCAAAAGGCGCGGTACAGCACCTGGTATGAATTGTTTCCCCGCTCCTGGAGCCGCACGCCTGGGCAGCACGGCACATTCAAAGACTGCGAAGCCGCGCTCCCGTATGTCGCTTCAATGGGATTCGATGTGTTGTATTTGCCTCCGATTCATCCGATCGGCCAAACGCACCGGAAGGGTAAGAACAATGCGCCGACGGGGGGCGCTGCAGATCCTGGCAGTCCGTGGGCGATCGGCGCACTCGAAGGAGGCCATAAGTCCATCCATCCGGAACTAGGTACGCTGCAAGACTTTCGGCGATTGAGAGAGCAGGCAAGCACCTATGGCATCGAGATCGCGATGGACGTGGCCTTTCAATGCTCCCCTGATCATCCCTACGTCAAGGAGCACCGTGAATGGTTTAGGATTAGGCCGGACGGCACTGTGCAATACGCTGAGAATCCTCCGAAAAAATATCAGGATATATTTCCCCTGGAGTTTGAGACCGACCAGTGGCAGGCATTATGGGATGAGTTGAAGAGCGTCATCTTGTATTGGAGCAATGAGGGTGTCAGAGTCTTTCGTATCGATAATCCACATACGAAGCCATTCCCGTTCTGGGAATGGGTGATCAGCGAGACGAAACAGATCTATCCCGATGTGATCTTTCTCGCTGAAGCGTTCGCGAGGCCAAAAGTGATGCTGCGGCTCGCGAAGCTTGGCTTTACGCAGTCCTACAATTATTTTCCCTGGCGCACCACGAAGTCGGAGCTTACGCAGTACTTCACTGAGCTGACGCAGACCGATATCCGCGAATACTTTCGCCCGAACCTCTGGCCCAATACGCCTGATATTCTTACCGAGCAGCTGCAGCACGGCGGCCGAGCCGCGTTCATGTCTCGCTTCGTCCTGGCGGCGACGCTCGGTGCGAGCTACGGCATCTACGGTCCCGCATTTGAACTGGGAGAGTGCGTGCCTCGGGAAGTGGGAAGCGAGGAGTATCTGCATTCTGAAAAATATGAGATCAAGCAGTGGGATCTTCGCCGAGAGGACAGTCTCAGCGAGTTTATTGGTCACGTGAATCGCATCCGGCGCGAGAACCCAGCCCTTCAAAGCGACTGGAGTCTGCATTTCCATGAAGTGGGAAACGACCAATTGCTGTGTTACAGCAAGCGGACGTCTGACGGGGCGAACGTCATTCTGGTCGTCGTCAACTTGAGCCCTTACCACGTGCATTCAGGATGGCTCGAGCTGGATTTGGCGCATCTTGGTGTCGAGCTAGACCGTCCATTCCAAGTTCAGGACCTGCTGACGAATGCGCATTATCTGTGGCAGGGACGGCGCAACTATATCGAGATCAATCCCCATTCCGCTCCGGCTCATATTTTCCGCGTCAAGGGGAAGGTACACAGCGAGCGGGATTTCGACTATTACTTCTAACAGAGGCCGGGCTTCCCGACTGTGAAACAATGTTAACTGCCAAGCATGACTGGGCACGTCTCTTAGAAGGAGACGCTGCAGCGGACTTGATGCGAGTTTTGTGCGAAATTCTGCAGACGCGGCGTTGGTTTGGTGGAAAGGCCCGCCGGATCGCCGAAGTCCGTATCGTGGACTCCATTGCGGTGCCCTCCGATTCGAGTTCGATCCTTCTTTTGCTCTGCGTCGACTATCGGGATGGCGAGAGCGAGATCTACAGTCTTCCGGTGACGGCGGTATTCGGCGAGGATGCTGAGCGCGTTCAGAGGGAGATACCGCGAGCCGTCATCGCTCCGTTCATGCTTACAAAAAACGGCACGACCGACATCGGGATCTTGTACGATGCGCTCTGGAATCGGGAATTCACAGCCGAACTGTTGGCCGCGCTGCGCAACGAGTCACGATTCCAAGGCGCTGTGGGAGCTGTCACGGCTTCAGTGACGGCCGCCTTCAAGGACCTCGTGCCCTCAGGAATCCGTCTGGACCCTCGTGTCATGGGGTCAGAGCAGAGCAATACGTCGGTAGTCTACGATGGCCATGTCATTTTGAAACTCTATCGACGCCTTGAAGAGGGGATCAATCCAGACCTCGAGATCGGCCGTGTCTTGACGCGGATGCAGTTTCCGTTCGTGCCGGCTCTCGCCGGTGCCATTGAGTACCAGAGGCCGTCGCGAGAAGTCTCGACGCTTGGAGTGTTGCAACGATATGTCGATAACGCCGGCGATGCCTGGACGTGGAGTCTTCAAACGGTGAAGGAATTCTTCACGCGCGTTGGTTCCCTGTCTCTGGACAGGCACGCTACGGTTGATAAATCCTCCCTGCTCGAGCTGGCAGGCGAGCCGTATCCGACGCCGGTGCGCCATTTCATGGAGGGATATCTGGAGTCCGCGGAGCGGTTGGGTCAGCGGACGGCACAGCTTCATCTGGCACTCAGCCGGGTGGAGGATGATCCCGCCTTTGCCCCGGAACCGCTCACCTTGGAGTACCGACAGGCTCGGTACGAGGCTGCCCTACGAGGCATGACAAGCACACTGGCGCTTGTGAAAGCCCGCATGGATTCGCTGCCAACGGCTGCGCAAGAGCAGGCCAATGTTCTCTTTCGGTTCCGTCCCACGCTCGAGCGCATCTTTGACGCCTTCCGGAATCTGGACACCCCGGGTTCGCTGATCCGTTGTCACGGCGACTATCACTTGGGGCAAGTATTGTTTACGGGAGCCGATTTTGTCATTACTGATTTCGAAGGAGAGCCTGCAAGACCGTTAGCCGAACGCCGCATGAAGCATCCGCCTCTCGTCGATATCGCAGGCATGGTCCGGTCATTTCAATATGTGCCATTCGCATTTTTAAAAGGTGCAGGCCTTCCGCCTTCACCGTGGTGTCCATTTTGGTCAAATTGGGCCTGTGTCGCATTCCTCAAAGGCTACCTGAGCGCGGCGACCGGCTCAGAACTATGGCCGCAAACTAACGGCGACGTCCGTCCGTTATTAGATGCGTATATCGCAGAGAAGGCTTTCTATGAATTGCAGTACGAGCTCAATAACAGGCCGGATTGGGTTGACATACCGCTCCATGGTCTCGCGGCGATTCTCAACATACGAGAAGAAAGCGAAAGGTGATCACGTGCGGCTACTCGAGGTAGGGAGTCACCATGACGAGAATTCAGTTTACACCCAGGAAGCCTGGTAAGGAGATGACATTGCTAACGAAAGATGATTTGTACCTGTTCAACGAAGGCACGCATTTTCATTTGTACGAGAAGTTAGGAGCACATCCGTTGGAGTCTGAGGGGACGAGGGGAACGCATTTTGCCGTATGGGCACCTAATGCAGAGCACGTCTCAGTCATCGGGACCTTTAACAATTGGCAAAGAGGCGCACATGTCCTT
>DASTQY010000017.1:0-2988 GCA_035761525.1 Nitrospira sp.
CAAGAAGCCGGCCGGAAGAAGTATGCACAACAGGCGTGATGGACAGCGCGATAGAAGGTGATTACGGGCCAGAGTCAGCGTCGAGCTCCATATTCCAATACAAATAATCCCGCCAACTCTCAGGGGTGTTCCGTATTCCAATGGTAATCGTGACGATCGGACTCCAGCGCGGCTTCACCGGCCGTTTCATCAGCCGCATGCCGGCTTCATCCGGCGTCCTGCCGCTCTTGCGATTATTGCAGCGCCAGCAGGCCGTCACAATATTCTCCCACGTCTTCCGTCCGCCCTTGGCAATCGGCACCACATGATCGAAGGTCAGTTCCTCGGTGCGGAACTTGGTGCGGCAGTACTGGCAGACATACCCGTCGCGGGTGAAGATGTTGATACGGGAAAATTTCACGGCCCGGTGGCTGTCCTTCAGTCGGACCAACTTGAGCAGCCGCATGACCGCCGGCAGCTTGAAGGAAATGGAGACGCCGTGAATCTCGCGGTCGTAGACTTCGAGGACTTCTACCTTACCTTGCCAGAGGAGAGCGATGGCTTTTTGCCAATGAACGACACGCAGGGGTTCATACGTAGAATTGAGCAGGAGGGTCATTTCCATTCAACAACCTCATTCCCAACCGAGGCTCCTGTTCGATGAAGGGCCTTGTATCGGTGTGGGGTACGCTCGCGTATGTCTATGCCATAAGATTGCGCCGAAATCAAGCGCGGAGGCCATTCTGCGGGATTGACGACGGGGACATAAACACGATTATGTGAGGCTGCATGTCTGAGTTTGTCACAGTCGCGACGACGCAGGATATTCCACCTGGAACCGGACGGACCGTCGAGGTTCAGGGAGTATGGATCGCCCTCTTCAATGTAGACGGGTCGTTTTTTGCGGTCGACAATACGTGCCCGCACGCGGGAGGACCGATCGGGGAAGGCTCGCTCTCGGGAGACATCGTGACCTGCCCATGGCACGGCTGGCAATTCAACGTCCGCACAGGCGAGCGGTCCGGCAATCCCAACTTTACCGTCGCCTGCTGTCCGGTCCGCGTTGAGGGCGAGCAGATTCAGATCGCGCTGCCGCCGGACTTCACATCAAACTGTTGAAGGAAGTGCGACGCTACGCAGGACCCAAAATATTCGGTTTTGGAGGGCTCGGTACGGTGGGCTCGTCGGTCTCCGCCGGCTTCGGCGTGATTCCGTCCGCCGGCAACGACGCCGCATTCACTCTTTTCAGCGACAGATTCGCGTGCCAGATGAATTCTCGTTCGAACCATTGCCCGCTTACACCCTTGTCCCGCAGCTGCACACGCACTTCATAGAGATCGCCGTCCACTTGCTTCACGCGCCATTCGCCGAGCCGCGCGTTTAATCCCCGGTCTTTCATGGAACGCACGTGCTCGGTCATCGCCTGCAGAATGGTGGGATGGCCAAGCGCCCGGTGGGTCTGCACCATCGCCAACGCATCCGCGCTTCGCCGGTCAATCATCGGATTGATCGTGGGCGGTTTGGTCCAGACATAGTACACGGCGCCCAACAGGATCACGCCGAGCACGACGTAATGGAGGATTTTCACCATACTCAAACGACCTTTCATCTCTCAGAAAGCGAGCCGCATCTTAGGAAGTGGTCTCACGCCAAGTCAATCAGACGAATTGACGCGCCGGCCGAGCACCAGATCGATCTCAAAGCAGTTGTTCAAAATGGGTCGTCGGCAAGGCTGACGCCCCTTTTCAACAATTGCCAGAGCTTGTGCCAGTGAAAGTGGGTATGCTAGAAGAATACCCCCTAACACATTCAGCACTGTGATGAGGCCATACAAGAGTTATGAAGTTCTTTCTCTACGCCGATAATCTCCATCCGACTCAACTCAAGCGCAGGGCTCCGGAACATCAGTTTCAGATGCTGGCCACCCTCCCCGACCATACGATCCAGTTCTGCCGCTGGTCGTCCCAGTGGCGGTGCGGGCTCGCCAGCGTCGTCCCGTCCCCCGGCGAGAAAGTCTGGGGCGCAATTTTCGAGTTGACGGACGAAGACATCAAACTGCTCGATCAATTCGAAGACGACGTGCCCCAGGAAGCCTTCCGTCACGTCCAGGTGACGGTCCTCAGTGAAGCCGGAGAAAAGATCCTGGTGACCACCCATGCGGCGACGCCGATCGGAAAATTCAAACCCAAGGAACACTATCTCGATTGGGTCATCAAGGGCTTGAAGCATTGGAAATTTCCGGAAGACGTGATCGAGCAGTGGCAAGCCTATCGGCCCCATTGATCGATGTGGTCGCATACGATTAAGCTCAGACGGGAGCACAGCGCAGTAAACACTTAGCGTGAGGAGCACATGCCCAAACCAAAATATCACATCGTCGTCTGCACGAACGCCAGGCCGCCGGGCCATCCCAAGCCCTCATGCGGGAGCGCAGGATCCGCGCAACTGCTGATGGCGTTCAATATGGGACTTATGCAGCGTGGTGTGATGCCGGGCGACGTTCTCGTCAGCGGCTCTTCCTGCCTGGGACCCTGCGAGCAGGGACCTACGGTCGTCGTCTATCCCGAGGGCACCTGGTACTCGAAGGTGACGGAAGCCGACGTCGCGACCATCCTCGATGAACACATAAAAGGCGGCAAACCCGCGGCCAAGCTCAATCCCGATGCCGTCTGGAAGTAGCTGTACCATTGATCCTTCCTTTTTCTAGGATGCTCAAAATGGACTTGAGGCCAGGCCGCAGCGAGCGAAGATTCGAGGCGTACGCGATATCACCCGCCCCACCCATCGCCTGTCAGAACAGGCGTTTGCCCAAGCAGTACGTTGAGGATCTGAGCGATGCGAGAACGCAGCCCGGTGAAGGGCGCGTTCCGACGCGCCGGGGTGGGCGGGTGAGAAAGAATATTTTCAGCATCCTATGATGACTGTGGCACACTCCACTCATCACGAGCATAAATCCCACGCACCCCGGAAGATCGGGTGCATGGTGATTACCTGCAGCGACACCCGGAC
>DASTQY010000018.1:0-2382 GCA_035761525.1 Nitrospira sp.
CTAGTACAACATGAAGCGCGGATCAGAAAACGGATCACGATCGCGACCTCATTGGCCGTCGGAGCCCTGGTGGTCCAGGTGGACCAGAATCAAATGCGCCAAGTGTTTTGGAACCTCGCCACGAACGCGTTCGACGCCATGCCGGAAGGCGGGCAACTCACCATTTCGACAGGGTGTCGCCATGTCGACGCCGCCGGACGAAGCGGCGACGTCGTCGAAATCGCCTTCCAAAACACGGGCGAGAGCATTGCGCAGGACAATTTAGATAAGATCTTTCTCCCATTCTTTACGACGAAGAAAGAAGGCTCGGGCTTGGGGCTGGCCGCCGTCCATCGCATTGTCGATCTGCACGGCGGCTGGATCAAGGTTGAGAGCCAGCCGCAACGGGGAACATGCTTTGTGGTGTGTCTCCCTCGCTCGGGGGACGATGGTGTGCGGTTATGGCATGAGGGACGAACGCCGTGGAAAAGATCCTAGTCGTTGATGATGAAAAGAGTCTCCGGGAAGTCATGAGCATTATGCTCAAGCGCGCCGGGTACGAGGTCACCGAAGCCTCCGACGGGGAGCAAGCGATCGGCCAGGTTAACAAAGAGATCTACGATCTCGTCATCACCGACCTCCGTATGCCAAAAGCGGACGGAATGGATGTGCTGAAAGCGGTGAAGTCCTCCTCACCCGAAACAGTCGTGTTGGTCGTGACTGCTTTCGGCACGGCGGATTCGGCCGTGGAAGCGATGAAGCAAGGGGCCTATGACTATCTCACCAAGCCGTTTCAGGTAGACGAAGTCCAGCTCATCATCCGTAACGCACTTGAAAAGCGCCGGCTGTCCACAGAGAACATGCTGCTCAAGCGTGAAATGGCCAGCCAGTCCTCCTTCGCGCAAATCGTGGGACAGAGTGAGGCGATGCAAAAAGTGTTTGACGTCGTGCGCAAGGTGGCGGACTCGAAAAGCAATGTGCTGATCTGCGGGGAAAGCGGAACGGGGAAGGAATTGGTCGCCCGGGCGATCCATTACAACAGTGCTCGCAGTCCCATGCCCTTTGTCGCGGTCAATTGCAGTGCAGTACCCGAAACCTTACTCGAGAGTGAGCTGTTTGGTCATATGAAGGGATCATTCACAGGCGCGGTGGCGAACAAAGCCGGTTTGTTCGAAATTGCCAACGGCGGAACCATTTTTTTGGACGAAATTGGCGATACCACGCCGGCCATACAGGTAAAGCTCCTTCGAGTCATTCAAGAGCGGGAGTTCCGCCGAGTGGGCGGCAATCAGGACGTGAAAGTCGACGTGCGGGTGATTGCGGCGACGAACCGCGAGCTTGAAAAAGCTGTGGCCGATGGCTCCTTCCGAGAAGATCTCTATTATCGTCTCGACGTCATTCCCATTCGCCTTCCGCCGCTGCGCCTCAGGGCCGGCGACATTCCGCTGCTCGTCGCACATTTTCTCGAGAAATTCTCGCAAGAAAGCGGGAAGGCAGCCCCAACGCTGACGCCGGAGGCGATACACGTCCTTTTGGGGCATGAATGGCGAGGCAATGTGCGGGAGCTGGAAAACTTGATCGAGCGTGTCGTTGCCTTTTCGACGGGCACCGTGAGCGACACAGATGTCCGTGGATGGCTCCATCACGCGCTCGCACCTCAGCAATCACAAGGGGTACCGACGGATCTCCCGGAGGATGGGCTGGATTTGGAAGGGCTCATCAACGGGATTGAGAAGGATCTCCTGATGAGAGCGTTGGAACGTTCGAAATGGGTCAAGAAAAAAGCGGCCCGGCTCTTGAAGCTGAACACCAGATCGTTCCGGTACCGGTTGGAAAAATATGCTATAAAAGGAGGTCGTGACTAACCGCGAGTCAGGATCGTTTCAGTCCGGCCCTTCCTCAATCACGGTTCATGCTCCCGCCAAGATCAATCTCATTCTTCGCATCCTCGATCGCCGCTCCGATGGCTATCATAATCTCTGGTCGGTTATGCAGACGGTCGCGCTGGAAGACGAGTTGGAAATCCGTGCAGCTTCCCCGGGAGGGGTCCGCCTGACCTGTGACACTGTCCGCTTGCCGGTAGATTCCAGCAATCTCGTGCATAGAGCAGCATCTGCCGTTCTCGATCAAGCCTCTCTCTCCGTCGGCCTCGACGTGGAGCTACGCAAACGGATTCCAATGGGAGCGGGGCTCGGCGGAGGCAGCAGTGACGCGGCAGCCACCATCCTTGGCCTCAATCAGCTGTTGAAGCTGGGATGGTCGAGAGAACAGATGCAGTCAGTCGCGGAACAGTTGGGCAGTGATGTGCCGTTCTTTTTATTCGCACCTGCCGCAGTGGTCTCTGGGCGTGGTGCGGCCGTGAAACCGGTGTGGATGGATGAGAGCCGCTGGGTTGTGCTGGTG
>DASTQY010000019.1:0-2137 GCA_035761525.1 Nitrospira sp.
CTGATATAATAAAGAAAAATCCTCATCTTGAGTGGGTTGCATCCAATCCAACAGAATCGTTTCGTTGGCAGACGCATGACTTTCCCTGCAGCATCGCGCGGTGGAACTATCATCCGGAAAATGAAATCCATCTGATACGACAATCGACCGGAAAGGCTTTCGTTGGTGATTACATCGGCGAATTCGGTCCAGGCTGCCTCACGGCGGTCGGCCCGAACCTGCCACACAATTGGGTCAGCGATCTCGAACCTGACGAGGTCGTGGAGGAACGGGACGTGGTCCTGCAGTTTGATGCGGCCCTCTTCATGCGCGCTGGCGCGATCTTTCCAGAGGCCAAGGAGATCGTTCCCTTGCTGAACGCTTGGCAGCGTGGGCTCCAGTTCCATGGAGAAACGGCACGTCAGGGGGCCATGCTGATGGAGGAAATTGGGAAATCCTACGGTTTTCACCGGCTGGTGCTGTTTCTCGAACTCGTCCGCCGTCTCGCCCAGTCGTCGGAGCGCACACCGCTCGCCAGCGCCGACTATGTGCCGAATCTTGACCAGGATGCTCCTCGGATCATTCAAAAGGTGATGTCCTACATACTGGACAACTTCAAGGACACGGTCAGCCTGTCTGAAGCTGCGGAGATCGCCGGGATGGGAGAGTCCAGCTTTTCCCGCTTCTTCAAAAAGAATTCGGGCAACAACTTCGTTGATTATGTGCGAAAGCTGCGTGTTTCCCATGCCTGCAGAATTCTGTCAGAGACAAACATGCCGGTCACGGAAGTCTGCTTTGAGGTCGGCTACAATAATATTTCAAACTTCAACCGACACTTCCTTGCGGAAAAGGGCGTCACCCCTTCCCAATACCGCAGAATGTCGGCCCGGAAGTTCACGGCCGAGGCGTCCGGATAGCCACGACCACTGCGTCCAACCTGCCCTGGGGCCGCCAAGGGATCAGACTTTTAGGATCTCTGCCAACCTGTATGCCATTGCAGACCAAGCAGTACAAATCTGATATTGTTGCAATGCACAAAGCAAACTCATACAGATTGTTAGCAAGGGCGTGGCTAGTTCGTCAGGCCCCAGGGGTGATAAAACCTCCTCAGCCGGATCCACCAATGGTCGGCTGAATGACAAAATATAATCGAGGGAGCCGACAATGAAGTTGAAGGACAAGGTTGCCGTCGTGACCGGGGCTGCGTCGGGCATCGGATTGGCTAGCACCGAGGCGATGTTGGCGGCAGGCTCGCGCGTGGTGATGGTCGACCGCGACGAGGCCGCGCTGAAGGCGCTCCGCGACAAGCACGGCGACGCAGTGATCCCGCTGGTCATCGACCTGCTCGACCCGAAGGACTGCGCCACGCTGCTGCCGAGAGTCCTGGAGAAGGCCGGCCAACTCGACATCTTGCATGCAAACGCGGGTACGTACGTCGGCGGCGACTTGGTCGATGCCGACACTGGGGCTATCGACCGGATGCTGAACTTGAATGTCAACGTCGTGATGAAGAATGTGCACGACGTGCTGCCTCACATGATCGAGCGTCGGACGGGCGACATCATCGTCACGAGTTCCTTGGCGGCCCATTTTCCGACGCCATGGGAGCCGGTCTATGCGTCGTCCAAGTGGGCGATCAACTGCTTTGTCCAGACGGTGCGACGCCAGGTGTTCAAGCACGGCATTCGCGTGGGCTCAATCTCGCCCGGCCCCGTCATCAGTGCACTGCTCGCGGACTGGCCGCCGGAGAAGCTGAAGGAAGCCAGGGAGTCGGGAAGTCTGCTGGAGGCCAGCGAAGTGGCGAACGTGGTGATGTTCATGCTGACGCGGCCACGCGGCATGACGATTCGCGACGTGGTCATGCTGCCCACCAATTTCGATCTCTAGGGGGCATCCTCATTCGAAAGGCGTGAGAGAGGCGCACAGCTCGCAGTTCCGCCGTCTCTCAAAACCCATTCTTGATTCCTGCCTCTCAAAAGATTGCGGATCCGCAAATTTGGAGCGGGTAGAGTCGAGAACGGGCGCAGTGGCTTGGGCCGATGGTGGCAACTGGATGAGCTGACCGGCGCATTTCTTTTCATCGGCCATGGTGGTGGAGACAGGGAAGGAAATGCAATGGCCATGGAACTTGGGCTCGACGGCAAGATCGCGGTCATCA
>DASTQY010000020.1:0-3512 GCA_035761525.1 Nitrospira sp.
CCGCTGCCATCCCGGGATATATCGACTACCGGTCACTGACAGATCCGGTCACGACCCGCGTGGCACAGATGCACATGGTCATCAACGTCGGGCTGGTTGTGCTGTACACGGTCAATGCCGGGTTGCGTGTCTTGAACGGCCCGGAGGCTGTTTTGCCGCTGATTCTCTCGTTCTTAGGTGTTGCCGCGCTCGGCGTGTCGGGTTGGTTGGGGGGTGAGCTGGTGTATGTGCAGGGAGTCGCCGTCCAACCGGAACGGGAATCGTCCGGTCCAAGGCGACGAGCGGCTTAAGGAACAACAAACCTCTGCATGCCGGATCCTCGCACATCAGAATAGATGCAAGCCGGCAGGCACATAGCGGCAGTCATCGCTGCTCGAATGGGAGATTGATATGGCAGACACCGTTGCAGATCTGTTGGTAGATCGGCTCATCGACTGGGAAGTGGACACGGTGTTCAGCCTTCCAGGCGACGGCATCAACGGCATTTTTGAATCCCTCCGGCGTCGGCAGGGCCGCATCAAAGTCATTCAGGTGCGCCACGAGGAGTCCGCCGCCTTTGCGGCATGCGGCTATGCGAAATTCACCAGGCGGCTCGGCGTATGCCTGGCGACATCCGGCCCTGGCGGACTGCACTTGCTGAACGGATTATATGACGCCAAATGCGACGGCCAACCCGTGCTGGCGATTACGGGCCATACGTTTCATGATCTGATCGGTACGCATTACCAGCAGGATGTCGATCTGGTCAAAGTCTTCGCTGATGTCGCGGCCTACAACGAACGGGTCATGGGGCCGGCCCATGTCTGCAACGTGGTGGATGAGGCCATCAAGACCGCCATCTCCAGACGGACGGTGGCTCATATCACGATTCCCAAGGACATCCAGGATTGGTCTGCCGAGGGGCGTCGATCCAAGGCGAACGTTCCCATGCACAGTGGCGATTTGTACAGCGAGGCGTTGCCGCTGCCGCCGCATGCCATGTTGCAGCAGGCCGCCGATATTTTGAACGGGGGGTCGCGGGTGGCCATTCTTGCGGGCCGCGGTTGTCTGACGGCACGAAAGGAAATCGTGGCCGTTGCCGAGACGCTTGCCGCGCCGATCGTCAAACCACTGCTCGGCAAAGCAGTGGTGCCGGACGATCATCCCTACACGACGGGGGGAATCGGCTTGCTCGGGACCGCACCGTCGCAAGAAGTCTTGGAAGAATGCGACACGCTGTTGATCGCCGGCAGCAGCTTCCCATACCTCGAGTTCTATCCCAAGCCCGGCCAGGCTAGGGCCGTGCAAATTGATCTCGATCCTTCCAGGATCGGGCTTCGGTGTCCGGTCGAGGTCGGATTGGTCGGGCATTGCTGGGATGTGCTCCGGGCCTTGTTGCCGCTCTTGACCCGCCGATCCGACCGCACATTTCTCTCCAAGACGCAGGAGCGCATGCAGCAGTGGAATGACCTGATGGAGATGCGCGGCACCAGGAATGATGTGCCTCTCAAGCCCCAGGTCGTCGCGCGTGCGCTGAATGAATTTCTGGATCGCGATGCGGTCATCTGCAGCGACACGGGCACGGTGACGACGTGGGCGGCGCGTCACATTATGATCCGGGAAGACATGGAATTTTCGGTATCGGGCACATTGGCAACCATGGCCAATGCGCTTCCGTACAGCATCGGGGCCGCGGTCGCGTTTCCGGGACGGCAGGTGGTCTGTTTTACCGGAGACGGCGGCATGACCATGTTGATGGGAGAACTGGCGACCATCGCTAAATACCGCCTGCCCGTCAAGGTGATCGTGATCAAAAACAATGTCCTCGGCATGATCAAATGGGAACAGCTGGCGTTTGAGGGCAATCCCCAATATGGCGTCCAACTGCACCCGATCGACTTTGTCTCCGTTGCCCGAGCCTGTGGGGTGAGCGGCTATAGCGTCGACGACCCCGCACTGGTTCGTGCGGTGATCGGGGAAGCGTTTCATCATCCCGGGCCGGCGTTGGTTGAAGCCAGCGTGGATCCCAACGAACCGCCGCTCCCTGGGAAGATCACAACCGATCAGGCCTGGCAATTCGCCAAAGCCCTGGCCAAGGGACAGAAGGACCGTTGGGACATCATCAAGACAATCGTGGAGAACAAAATCAGGGAGGTCGTGTAATGCGCCGATGCGACGCAGCAACGACATGATCAGCGGTGCTTGATTTCTAGAGAGAGTCAAAGAGGGACACAACCGGTTCGGACGAGGAGTTTCTTCTGTGGCACACGGCATTTCAAAAGCAATCGTCATCAAGAATGGAAACCTGTTTTTTCTGGCGCCCCCTGAGGGCGAAGTGCCGATGGCTCGAGGCCATGGGTTCGGTCTGTATTATCACGATTGCCGATATCTAAACGGCTATGAGTTGCTGGTCGGCGGCGAACATCCCGAACCCCTTGCGGCACGCTCATGGGAAGGGGGGCACGCCGTGTTTCAGTTGACCACCCCAGACTTTCAAGCGCCGGACGGCAGAATGATCGACAGGGAAACGGTCGGTTTGAAGTGGGAGCGCGTCATTGATGCGGAACAGTGCGTGCTGCACGAGCAGCTCGACGTCCGCTACTTCGGATATGAGGCCGTGGACTTTCCCATTACCATGCGATTTCGCGCCGGATTTGAAGACGTGTTCGAAATACGCGGGCTCATCCGCGAGGTCAAAGGCAAATTGTTCAAGCCCTACTGGAAGGACAAGTGTCTCTACTTTTCCTATGAAGGAGGGGATCGCATCCGCAGGAGTCTCGCCGTGCACTTTTATCCCCTTCCCACCCAGGTCAAAGGGAACGCCGTTCAGTTTGATATCGCGCTCAAGCCGAATGAGACCAAGCAAATCCGCATCTCCCTTGCCCTCTCAGAATCGGAGGAACAGCCAAACCGGCTATTCGCACAGACCAGTGTGTATCGAGATTTGCACGCGGTCACTCAGGGCATCAAAGCGTCCTGCGAGCAATGGGTGAGGCGTGAAACGGAATTTCACAGCGACAGCCTGCTGCTCAACCGCGTCATGCGCCGGTCACTGATGGATTTGCACATGCTGAAGACATCAATTGGCGGCGACGAATTTTTTGCGGCCGGCGTGCCGTGGTACGTCACCTTGTTCGGACGGGACTGCCTCGTCACGTCGCTGCAGACACTGGCTTTCTGGTCCGACACGGCGGCGGCCACACTCCGCTTGCTCGCGCGCTATCAAGGGGCGGAGGTCAATGATTGGCGGGATGAGGAACCCGGAAAGATCCTCCACGAGCTGCGCGTCGGCGAGTTGGCGCGGATGAATAAGATCCCGCATACGCCGTACTACGGCACTATCGATGCCACTCCGCTCTTCCTTATCCTCATGAGCCGCTATGCACATTGGACCGGTGACCTGGGCCTGTTCGAAGAGTTGCGCACTCCCATTGAACGCGCGCTGCATTGGATCGACAAGTACGGCGACATTGCCGGCAACGGGTATGTCAGTTATGTGGGCAACACGAACAAGGGCCTGCTCAATCAAGGGT
>DASTQY010000021.1:0-5157 GCA_035761525.1 Nitrospira sp.
CCCTGATTCCCTGGTACGCGCACAGTCGGGTCAGGGCCTCTCCAAGGCGACTTTCGGGAACAGCCAGTTTTTCCCGGATTTCCACGGGTGCGGTTTTATGGCTGAGTCCGACCACGACGATATGCATATCAGGAGACTGACCCGAAACTTTTGAGGGCCACACCCACCAGCGTGAGCACCACTCCGGCGAATCCAATAATCGTCAAATAGGCGGCGCGTTTGGCACGCCATCCGACCGTGAGCCGCCCGACAAGTACGCAAAAGTAAAACAGCCAGGTCACCAACGCCCAGGTCTGTTCCGGATTCCAATTCACGTAGGTGCCGCGTGCAAATTCGGCTGAGATTGCGCCGGTAATGATCCCAAGCGTGAGAAGCGGAAAACCCAACACAATCGATTGTTGGTTCAAATCATCAAGAAAATCCAGGGCGGGCAGCTTCGAATACAGCACGTTGAAGCGTTTGGACTTGAGAAGGCCATCCTGAATCAGATACATGACTCCCGCGACAAAGGCGACGGCAAAGCCGACTGTGCCGAGCATGCTGAGCGTCACATGAACCCACAGCGTACGAAACACCGGCTGAAGGGTGGGAACCGTTTCGGGAAGCGCAGCGGCCGACACCAGAGAGACGAGCGCCAGCGGCACGATGAACGATCCCAGCACATGAAGGCGGTGACGAAATTCTACGGCGAGAAACACGAGGATCAACATCCAGGAGAAAAACGACAGCGCTTCGTGAATGCTCGGTGTCGAGGCCCCCGGCCCCGTCAGCATCCGCATAACAAGCGCGACGGTGTGTGTGGCAAAACCAACGGCAGTAATCGTGAGTGCGAAGGTTGAGAGGGCATCAGCCCGCCGCAGCAGCAGGGCAAGGAAGGACACCGTGGCCGCAAAATACAGCGCCATAGTGACCATGAAAAACACGGCGGCCATGAAGTCTATCCCCTGAACTTTTCAGGACAATTGGCCTGGGCGAGTGCGTAGAATTATATCGATGGCGCGTCAAAAGAGTCAACAAACCTCTCGCAAGGCGTCCGATTCTCCCAACAGTCGCCGTCGTTCCGGCACGCTCTTTATCGTCGGAACGCCTATCGGATCGCTGGACGATCTCACGATCCGTGCGCGAGCGGTCCTCGGAGAGGTCTCCATCGTGGCGGCAGAGAACCCGCTCGTCACGCAAGCGCTCCTTGCAAAGCACCGAATCAGCGCCACCATTACCAGCTATGGACGCAGAGACGAAAACAAGATTGCCGTCCTGCTGGACCGGCTCAAAGCGGGCCACGATATCGCGCTCGTCTCTGACTGCGGCATGCCGGTCATCTATGATCCTGGGCGACTGTTGATTACCGCTGCGCGCGATGCCGGATATCCCGTCACGGTCGTGCCGGGGCCATCGGCTGTGACCGCGGCCGCCGCGTTGTCTGGATACTCAGGCGACCGCCTCCTCTTCCTCGGTCGCGTACCTCGGACGCGTCCCCACCTCGATCAATTGTGTTCGACACTCAAACGTGAATCAGCGACCGCCATCATGTTCGTGCATCCACCTATTTTGCCGCATATTCTCAACAGCATCAGGCGCGTCCTTCCGAACCGAGCCGTCACGCTGGCGGTCAACATCACGAAAAAGGATGAACGGGTGTGTCAGGGATCCGCGACATCGCTGCTTGAGATCGCTCGATCTCTCCCGCAAGACGCGGAACTCACGCTGGTGCTCGCTGGCGTACGGAAAAGATAAAGGCGACTCAGCTGCGCCGGATAAATACGCGATAGGATTGTTGGAGAGGTTCCTGCGATAACACCTCGTGGCCTTCGTTGCTGACGCTCATCGGGACGTTTCTGATCGGATCCCCGGCATCGAGAATCACCGAAAGAATCTGTCCAGGCTCCATGGTTTCAAGCTTCAACTTCGTTTTGACGAAGTTGTAGGGGCAAATCACCCCTCTCAAATCCAATTCGGCGTCAGGTTGAACCGCTTGCTCCTGCTCGTTCACATCGTCTCCGATAGGCGTTCAGAGAATCGTATCAAGGACATGAATTGTCCGCAATGGAATTGAAGAACCGGTCCCGCCGGCCTGAGACCAATAAAAAGGGGCAGCCGCAAGGCTGCCCCTTCGCAACGTTTTCGATGCAAACTTGGTTATTGCAGACCCTTGACCAAGTTGGGTTTCGTCACCTCGGTTCCGTAGTCTGATTTGTTCTGCACCTTGGTCTCGGGCGCGACGGTCTGATAGCCCCATCCCGGCTGCGGCTCGCAGTTCCAGCAAGGTGCTGCACCGGTGAACTCGCCAACCGTGGTGGTGATGGATCCACCAGTTGCCGCACCGGGGAGCACACCACCGGATATGCCGCCGGTGGTCGAACCACTATTGGTGTTGATGCCGCGCTCGGTCATCGGATTCGGACGCTGACCCAAACCACCGAATCCTGCGAGCTTTTCGTTCCCGCGCAGCACGCTGATTTCGCGCACCAGCTTGCGACCTGTACCGAAGGGCTGTTGTTGGTTCGTTTCCTCGAATGCTTGAATAATGACATCGTCACCGGCTTCCAATGTGCGAACTTGGTCCATGTTCGTCTTATCATCGAAATACACAGTGCGGTAATTCATCGCGCCGCCGCCCGCACGGCCTTCATCATGAGAGCTGCCTCCGCTTTCCAGATGCAACTTCCTTCCGGGAAGATCCACGCCCAGCACCCGGCCATACACCGTTTCAGCCTGCGATAACCGCTCAAGAAAGCTTGTCCGGTCAAATACATTCACGCGAGTGCTATTTCCGGACACGTCACCGACACCTTCACCGACGCCCATACCGGATTGGTTGCTCTGCAACCGCTCCTGGGCGACCGCTACACTCACGGAGCCGACAAAGAGAACTGCCGCTCCTAGCGCCAACACCTTACGCATGTGCTGCCTCCTTGGTGAGTAGAAAATAGAAAGTAATACGGACAACATGTTGGTACGACGGATGACCCATGAATTCGTTTAATTTTCATGACACTAGGGGCCGGACTATAGGCCAGTCTAAAAAACAAGTCAAGAGGGTTTGAAGGGTGGGTTAAAGAAGACTGTCGGTCTTCCCGTCTGGTTCTCATGAGCCACCCTGGTGGTGCCCCGAGGGAGGGTCGAACTCCCACTCTCTTGCGAGAACCGGATTTTGAGTCCGGCGCGTCTGCCAGTTCCGCCATCGGGGCAGAGAAGTGAAGGGGCGCCACTTCTAACACGAAGGTTTCACAAGGGTCAATCGTAAGCTCCCCCCTTTTATTTGGCGGAAACCCGATGTTACAATTCTGCGGAAACACTACCATTACAGGAGGGGTGAAACGCTATGGCAGACGTGCAGTGCGTAACCTGCGGCCAGACCGGGGAATCGATTACCGATCCCTTGTTCATGGGCAAACTTGAGACAGAGATTAAAGCCAAGGTCTGCAAACCTTGCTGGAAGAAATGGGAATCGATGCGGGTGATGGTGATCAATGAGTACCAGGTCAACCTCGGCGATGAAAGCGGACGAGAGCTCGTCAAGAAACAGATGAAAGCGTTCCTCAAGATTGGCGAAGAACAAGCGGACACCTCCAAGTTGGATCAAAATTACCGTCCTCAATCTTGACCCCGGTTTTTCGCAACTCTCCGGGTCGCAAAGTCCGGCGGTTTCTTCAGCGAAGTCGCCGGCTTCGTTGACAGGCGAAATTCAAAAATGCTAGGGTGCACAGTTCCTTTCGCGGTCTGGAGAATTTCTCCCCAACGTCCGGTGGAGCGTCGTCTGCTGTGATCACCCAGATGCATCTCAAAGGCTTGATGTTCGACCCCTACAATAATGCCTACATCGTCGTCCTGCGCGACGAAGAGGGCCACGAGATGCTTCCAATCTGGGTCGGCAAGGCCGAAGCCGGCGCCATCAGCATGGCCTTGGAAAACGTCGCCCCTCCCCGCCCGATGACCCATGATTTTATGAAATCGGTTCTCGATGCCTACGATGCCAAGGTCATCAGCGTGGTGATCACAGACCTCAACGAAAATACCTACTTCGCGAAAATCCACTTGATGTATGAAGATTCGGAATACACCGTGGACGCGCGCCCCAGCGACGCCATTGCGCTGGCGCTCCGATCCAATGCCCCGGTATTCGCCAAGGAAACCGTGCTCAACAAACAAAGCTCGGAAGAACTCGGGCAGTGGCTGGAGAATTTGAAACCGGAAGATTTCGGGAAATTGGACTCATAATGGAACAGCCACCTTCCTCCCCCGATCGGGGACTCATCGCCTATAAAGTGGATCGTGTCCTGGATGAAACCAACACAGACACCAAAATCCTGGTGTTGAGCCGTCAGGACGGCCAGTCAGACACCTTTCCGATTTGGATCGGTGCGGCCGAAGGGCATGCGATCAAACTGGCGCTCGATACGACCCTGACTCCACGTCCGATGAGCCATGATTTGATCAAGAGCATCGCAGAGCATTTAAACGTCCACGTGCGACGAATCGTCATCGGCGACGTGAAGAACAGCACCTACTATGCGACGGTGTATCTCGAAAACAACGGCGTGGAACGCACAGTGGATGCCCGGCCAAGCGACGCCATCTCGCTCGCCTTGCGCACCAATGCACCACTGTACATCACGGAAGACGTACTGGCGCGCCGGAACACGGCCAATCTGGATTCGTGGTTGGCCAAACAGGATAAGAACAGCCTGAACCAACAGGAAGTACGAGAGTCTTGATCTGTCAATGATGCTATGGCGATGAAGGAGCGCGGGGAGACGATGTCGACTTATTTACAGAAACCAGCTGACGTGCAAGAGAAATGGTACTTGGTGGATGCCGAAGGCAAAACGTTGGGACGCCTCGCGGCCCGCGTGGCAGGGATGCTTCGGGGCAAGCATCGGCCGACGTTCACCCCGAACGTGGACATGGGCGATCATGTGGTCATCATCAACGCCGAAAAGGTCCATTTGTCCGGCGATAAGATGGAAACCAAACTCTATCGCTCGCATAGCGGCTACCCGGGCGGCTTAAAGACCGCGACGGCCAAGCATGTCTTCCGAAAAGATCCGACAAGACTGCTCGTCGAGGCGATCGAAGGCATGCTGCCGAAAACCCCCCTTGGGAACCACATGGCCAAGAAACTCAGGGTCTATGTGGGCGCCACCCATCCGCACCAGG
>DASTQY010000022.1:0-13243 GCA_035761525.1 Nitrospira sp.
CCTATGCGGTCAAAGGACCATGGCCGTCCAAATCACGTGCCGAAAATCTTTTGTTCTTTGCCGGCGAGCCCGTCGAACACAATACGGAATCTGATTTTGCTGCCAAGGTTGCTGTCCTCGTTGAACGTCAGCGTCTTCCCTCGGAGGCGATCGCCTTGTTGTCGACCCGTCGGGCGGAACCCTGGGATTCAGGCGCCGTGTTAACCGATGATTATGCCCCATATGATCTGCTCATCGGAACGGAAACAGGTGATGATCAGCCTGGAGGCGATCGCTAGCAAGATATTGATTTTGAACTAGTTGTCTTGTGGACAGGCAGGACAGGATGACGGGCGCGTTGCCCCGAACTCGCGTCATTAACGATGTTGCTTCCGTTTTCGAGGCTGTGCTATAAGGTTGCCTCCCAATTTAAGAGTACCAAAGTGGGCGTTGATAACGCGGATCGGATCAACGGGTGTCGGAAGGGTCAAGGCTACCTGATCGTGGCGGTAGTTATTTACCAACCTAATCACATCTCTTCTTCTTTTTAAGGAGGTAGGTCATGGGCAAGACGATGTTATGGGTCTTTTTCGGCCTCATAATGGTCATTGCAGGGGCGTCCTCGGCGCTGGCGCACCAAGCCGGCGGAGTCGAAGTTGGCGATTTGGAGACCGGATCGGTGGTCGGTCAGCCGTTCAAGGAATTGGATGTGGATGCAGAGCTCTATGCCATCGAGATTGGCAACCTCAAGACGTGGTATCCACCCACCACCGCAATCGACTTCAAAGTGCGAGCCGGTCGGCCTGTGGTCATCAAGGTGACGAACAGTTCAGCGGCAGAGCACGGTTTCTTGCTAACGGCAGAGGAAACGCAGTCGGCTCCTACAGTGTTGAAGGCTCAGTTGGTCCTCAAGCCCGGTGAGACCAAATATGTCGGTATCCCGACCAGCGACCTTTTTTATGCGACAACTGGAAACGTTCTGAAATACCGCTGCCATCTGCACCCTGCACACGTGGGTGGAAAGCTGATTATGATTAAGTAGTCGTCTTCGAACGCGAGAGATGATCAGCGCCCCCGCTGCCTGGACGGTTGTGGGGGCGCTGGTGTTTTATCACGCTTCTTCTGTCCGGCAGTCTGCAGCAGGTTCAAGCGGGACGTTTTGGCTTCCCTTCAGCTCCCCGGCAACGATCAAGAGAAGAAATCGACTCAACGTCGGCTCTGCTTCCCGCCGTTCTTTCACGACGGCCTGGACGTCGACAATCATTTCATCTCCATCCCATTGCGTTTGATTAATGACCCAGTAATGACTGGCCGCATCGGGAAATTGTCGGACGACAAATTTTTCGACGATGCTTCCGATGTCTCCGGTACTGGCTTGGGATGGCCAGGTGCAGACCAATGACCACAGGAGACTTCCGAGCAGAATCCAGCGAGAGCGCATAGCTCACCTCGCGCGTGATGGCAGATCGGCTCCATGGGAATTAGGTGGGCGTGTTAGGAGCCGGATGTGGAATCTAAATAGATTGTACTGCGAGAGCGGAGACAATGCTACCCAAAGCGCAAGACTCGCCATGAAAACGCACGAGCCCTGCTTCTCAGAACAGAAGCAGGGCTCGCGTCCGGTCGCTATAGCGGTAAATTAGTTCCGAACGCCGCTCCAGACCTTGGCGGCATCGATGGCCTTATCGGGATTCAGTTTCTTGGCCTTCTCAAGTAGAACGTCCGTCGTCTCGGGATAGGCGGGATCAGAAATGCAGCAATTATCCACTGGACATACAGCGGCGCATTGTGGTTCGTCAAAATGGCCGACGCACTCGGTGCAGCGGTCATGGGTGATGACATAGATGTTATCGCCCACTCCTTGCCCGTCGCCGACATGGTTGCCCTTCGTTTCCGCATCGCTGCGAGTTTCAAAGATCGCTTCGTTCGGACATTCGGGTAGGCAGGCTCCACAGGAGATACATTCGTCGGTAATCAGCAGTGCCATGACCCTCGCCTCCTTCTCACTACAGCTACAAACCAGGTTGACAAGATTGCGACGCCACGACATAGTGCGTGACGTTAATAAGGCGTCATTCTAGTCTGCGGCTCTTTTCCAAGTCAACAGAACGGCGTCTGTGCAGAAGGCCTAGATCCCCTGTTATTATGGGCCTTTGGGCCCAGATTTGCGTTTGCCGGAAAGAGATCTATGACAGTGACCTCTGCCCAACGGGATCAGAAGAAAAAGCGGATCATTATAATGATCCTGCTTGCCGTGCTGCTCCTGAGTGTCTCCATGTTCCTCGTCCCGCGGGACGACGCGAAAACCATTATTGTGACGTTTCCCAATGGTACCCAGATCGAGGTAGAAGTCGCTGACACGCCCGAGAAGTTGCTTTTCGGATTGGCATTTCAAGAAGCATTGCCCTCGAATGGAGGAATGATCTATATCTTTGAGTCTACAGGACACCATCGCGTGACCACCAAAGCCTACCGCTTTCCCGTCGACATGATATGGGTCGACGAAAGTCGTCACATCGTCTCCGTGATGGAGCATGTCCAGCCTTGCCAGCAGGAAACTTGTCCATGGCATGGGTCGACTTCCGATGACGTGCGGTACCTGATTCAAACTGAGGCGGGTTTCGTCCAGCGACAGGCCTTGACCGTTGGCGGCGAGTTGAAATACACACTGCATATGTAAGCGTCGGATGTAAGCGCCGAGCCAATCCACGACCGGAGGCAAGTTGTGGCGATTGAAGGGTTTCAACTAGTCGCGAAGGTCGAAGACCTCCCCGCGGGCCAATCCAAAGTTGTCACGCTCAACAACCGTACCATCGCCTTGTTCAACGTGGAGGGGAAAGTCTATGCCATACATAACCTCTGTCCGCACGAGGGCGGTCCCTTGAATGAAGGCCGAGTGAAGGGGTTCGTCGTCTCATGCCCCTGGCATGACCTCGCGTTCGATATCAGAAATGGACAGGGCACCGATGGAGGCGGGTATTGTGTCGGCAGTTATGAGGTGCGTATCGAGGGCGGCGAGATCTATGTCGGTCCTCGCCGGAAAAACTAGCACCACCGACGAAACGGATGACATGGACGTTACAGATAGATTACAGGGAGACGGCAAGAGGGTTGATGCCATACTCGATCAACCGATCGAAATTCATCTCTGGGAAGATCGGACGAGAGGGGAACTCTGGATTCCCAGCTATGACTCGTCCGCCTTGGCCTTACTCGGTGACGACTATGTCAGGGTGGCCGGTAACAATGCTGTCGATAACGGTCAACGAACTTTTGAATTCAAGGCGATGAAACCAGGAACCTTTACGATACTGTTTGAAAAACGCATGGGATGGAAGTTTACGGCAGAGGATCGGCGTGTATTTCATGTCACCGTTTCGCCAAACGGGAGGGCATGATTGTGCCCGAGACGGCGTTCCTCAATGGACGGTTCCTTCCGCTGGCCGAGGCGACGATCTCGATCGAAGATCGTGGCTTTCAATTCGGGGATGGAGTCTACGAAGTCATCAGGACCTACCGAGGGCATCCCTTCAGGCTGGATGCGCATTTCGCTCGCTTGGATCGCAGTGCCCAAGCCATTGACCTCCGGCAGCCATATCCACCTGAGCAGTGGGCTAAGTATGTGACGGAAGGTCTCCGTCTGGCTGGTTTTCCGGAGGCAAAGATCTATGTGCAGATTACGAGAGGGACGGCGCCACGCGACCATGCCTATGCGCCGGATCTTCAACCAACCGTGCTGATGACGATTCGTGAGCTGCAGCCCCTGAATGCGGCCATCCAAGCCAACGGCGTTGCCGCCATGACAATGAAAGATATCCGCTGGGGCCGTTGCGATATCAAGAGCATTAATCTTCTAGCCAACGTATTGGCTCGCCAGCAGGCCAGGGAGCGCGGCGTGTTTGAGGCAATCCTCGTACGGGATAACCAGGTGACGGAGGGCGCAGTCAGCAATGTTTTTATTGTGCGGGACCGGAAACTGATCACCGCTCCCGAAGGCGCCTGGATTCTCTCAGGAGTGACACGCGAGATCGTGTTAGGATTAGCCAGGCACGAAGGGCTCACGGTGCAGGAGCGGTACTGTTCGGAGCAAGAGTTGCTCGGTGCCACGGAGGTGTTTTTAACCGGAACGACTGTCGAAGTCTTAGGCGTCGTGCAAATTGATGGCAAACAGATCGGAAGGGGACAACCGGGCCCTGTGACACTGAGTCTGGCCAAGCGTTTTCTCGACGAAACGCGATAATAGGCCCCTTGCTTTGACAAGGGTGAAATGGTATTGTGCCACCTCTGCAAAGTGGGCTCAGGCCCACTTTTTTGTTTGAACGCGTACAGAACCATCAAGGGAAACGGGGCTAGGGGTGTTGGTGAAGGAGTCCCGACCGGTCGTCGATCGCATCAGCGAGGCAGTGTCCCCCATCCTATGGACGTTAGGCCTCGAATTGGCGGATGTCGTATGTGTGGGGCAAGGGTCCCGTTCGGTCGTGCGGGTCTTCATCGATAAACCGGAAGGGGTCACGTTGGAGGATTGCGAGCGCGCACACAAGGCGCTCGGTCCGGCGCTCGATGTGGCCGATCCCTTTCCCCATGCCTATACGCTGGAAGTCTCCTCTCCGGGTTTGGACCGGCCTTTCAAGCGGCTTCAGGACTATCGTCGGGCGATTGGAAAACGAGTCACGTTGAAGCTCCGAGAACCCCTTGCCGGACAATGGCGCCTGGTGGGAACATTGACCGACGTCGCGGATCAAACGGTGACGCTGGCGGTTGACGATCGACCGTCCGTTCGTGCTGTGACGCTGGAGCAACGGTTGATCGCGGAGGCCAAGCGAGCCGTGACGTGGTAAGCATTGAGGGTGTTCGACTGGAGACCGAAACATGAACCGAGAATTGATTTCAGTCATCGATGAAATCGGCCGCCAGAAGGGAATCGACAAGACAAAGGTCATCGGAGCGATCGAGGCGGCTCTGCAGACTGCGGCCAAAAAGCGCTTCGGCCAAGCGGAAAATATCCAGGTCGAAATTGACTCGAAGACCGGAGAAATTTCCGTGGTCTCCAAGAAAATCATTGTCGAGTCGGTCAGTAATCCGAAAGCCGAAATCTCTCTCAAGGAGGCTCGGGCCTACGACAGCGAGGCGGAAATCGGAGACGAGATAGGCTCGCTGATCGAAATGGATGAGCTCGGACGCATCGCGGCCCAGACGGCCAAGCAAGTCATTTTTCAGAAGGTCCGGGAAGCGGAGTGGGAAGCGGTCCAGAAAGAGTATTCCACCAGGCAGGGCGATCTGGTGAATGGCATCATCCTCGGCATGGAGCGTCGCAATTATCTGGTCGACTTAGGCAAAACGGAAGCCATTCTTCCTATTCAAGAGCAAATTCCGCGTGAAACCTACCGCCGTGGCGACCGTGTCAAAGCGATGTTATTGGAGGTTCGGCGGACGCCGAAAGATGTGCAGGTCATTCTGACACGCAGTCATCCCCAATTCGTCTCGAAGCTGTTCGAGTTGGAAGTGCCTGAGGTCATGGAAAAGATTGTAGAGATCAAGGCGGTCGTACGGGAGCCTGGCGATCGCACGAAGATTGCCGTCACCTCCCGCGAAAAGGCTGTGGATCCTGTGGGCGCCTGCGTGGGAATCAAAGGCTCCCGTGTTCAGGCGGTTGTGCGCGAGCTGCGTGGAGAGAAAATCGATATCATCACGTGGACCTCGGATCCGCGCGTGTTTATCGCCGAAGCGTTAAACCCCGCAACAATCGAAAAGGTCGGAGTTGACGAGGAGAAAAAATCCGCTTTGGTCGTGGTTGCGGACTCCCAACTGTCATTGGCGATCGGCAAGAACGGGCAAAATGTGCGGCTTGCAGCCCGTTTGACCGGTTGGAAAATCGATATCATCAGCGCCACAGAGTACGAAAAAGAGAAGGCGGAGCGGGATAAAGAAATCAAGGCGGCGCTCGCGGAAGAAGCGGAAGCGCAACGGCAACAGGAAGAAGCACGTCAACAGGAAAAGGCCCAACAAGAGGCGGAAGGGTAGCAAATTTACTTGTATGCGCGTGTATGAACTGGCGAAACAGCTTGGGATGGAGAACCGGGACTTGATTCCCGAGCTCAAGCGATTGGGAATTACCGTCGCTTCTCACAGCAGCGCCTTGGAACCGGAGGCGGTTCAGAAAGCACTCGAAAAGCTTGCCTCGAAGCACAAGGCATCGGTCAAGGGAGTCGGGCGACCTGGCGAGTCGGATGCGGGACGGCAGAAGGACGCCGACGGAGCCCACCCTCCGGCAGGTGCGAAAGCAGGAGTTCACCCTCCGGCGACCGACGACTCCAAGCCGGATAAGCGCCGGATCCTGATCAAACGAAAACGAGATGAGGCGCCTTCCGAGGAACTCACTCCGCTCGGACACGAACCGCTTGTTGCACACTCACCCGAAGCCGCTGCGGTCACCGCCTCTCCGCTTCATTCGCAGTCGGAAAGTCCGGTAGTTCAACACGAACCGCATGCTACCGGCACGACGGCAACGACCGAGCCGCCAGTGGCTCCCAAGCCGGTGCCGACGGTGACTCCCGAGACCCTGACGGGCAAGAAGAAAGCTCTCGAAGAGCTCCAGGCTGAGGGGCTAAAGGACAAGCTCAAGAAAGTCCGTAAGCCGGGACGCGTTCGCGAAGAGGATGAAGTGCGCGTGCGCGATGATGCGGCTCGTTGGCAGGATCTTCGTGCCATCCCAGTTCAGCGGCGTGATGATCGCAGCAAGCACGTGCATCACAGTACGCCGGCCGAAATAACCAAGCCTCGCAAAAAGAGCGTCAAACTTACCCCGGGCATGACCGTCAAAGAGTTTGCCGAAATGATTGGCCAGCGTCCAGCCGACATCGTGCGGAAGTTGATGGATATGGGCCAGATGTTGACATTCAATCAACCAATGCACGTCGAGGCCGCTTCAATGATTGCAGAAGAGGGCGGATTCAAAATCGAGATCTCGGTTGAGAAAGCGGGAGAGGAGCTGCTCGAAGATCTCATTCAAGTTCAGGGTGAAGCGCGTCCCGAGCCTCGGCCGCCGGTAGTGACGATCATGGGGCACGTTGACCACGGGAAAACGTCGCTGCTGGACGCCATTCGGGAAACCAAGGTTGCGGAAGGCGAGGCCGGGGGGATTACCCAGCACATCGGTGCCTACACGGTCACGGTCCACGGAAAACAGGTCACGTTTCTCGATACGCCAGGCCATGAAGCGTTCACGGCCATGCGTGCTCGTGGAGCCAAGGTCACCGATATCGTCATCTTGGTGGTCGCTGCTGATGACGGTGTCATGCCGCAAACCGTGGAAGCGATTCATCACGCCAAGGCGGCCGGCGTGCCGCTGATTGTAGCGATGAACAAGATCGATAAGCCCAGTGCCAACCCGGACCGGGTACGCAATGCTCTTTCCGAGCACGGGTTGATCTCAGAGGCCTGGGGCGGCGATACGATCATGGTCGAGGTGTCAGCCAAACAGAAAACGGGCTTGGATCAGCTGCTGGAAATGATTCTGTTGCAGGCCGAAGTATTGGAGTTGAAGGCGGACCCGCATCAACTCGCCAAGGGCACCGTTGTTGAAGCCAAGCTCGAACGGGGGCGTGGACCAGTCGCCACTGTCCTTGTGCAAAGCGGTACGCTGCACGTGGGCGATGTATTCGTCGTCGGACCCTTCAGTGGCAAAGTCCGTGCGCTGATCAACCACACCGGGTCCAAGGTTCAGCAGGCCGGGCCATCGGTTCCAGTCGAGGTGATCGGTTTGCCAGGCGTGCCGTCCGCAGGTGACGTATTTCAAGCGGTCAAGGACGAACGCATCGCTCGTGAAATCGCCGAAGATCGGGCGCGTAAACAACGGGCCGCAGAATTGGCCGGTGCCGGAAAGGTGTCGCTCGACGATCTCTTCGCCAAGATCCAGGAAGGGTCCGTCAAGGAGTTGTCGCTGGTCATCAAGGCAGACGTGCAAGGGTCTTCGGAAGCACTGGCCGCCGCCATTGAAAAGTTGCCGACAGAGGTGGTGAAAATTCGCGTGATCCATAATGGCGTAGGCGGGATTACCGAATCCGATGTGCTCTTGGCGGCGGCGTCCAACGCCATCATTATCGGATTCAACATCAGGCCCGAACCAAAAGCGTCAGATCTCGCGGAGAAAGAACACGTCGATGTCCGGCTCTACACGATTATTTACAATGCCTTGAACGATATCAAAGCGGCGATGGAAGGGTTGCTGGAACCGACGCTCAAAGAGCGCGTGCTCGGCCGGGCCGAAGTTCGGCAGGTGTTCACGGTGTCCAAGGCCGGCACGATTGCCGGATCCTATGTGATCGATGGGACGATTACTCGGGCAAGCGCGGGCGTTCGGGTAATTCGCGACAATGTCGTGGTGTATCAGGGAAGGCTAGGATCACTCCGGCGTTTCAAGGACGACGTTCGGGAAGTGCAGCAAGGCTATGAGTGCGGAATCGCTGTCGAGAATTTCAGCGACATCAAAAGTGGTGACGTCATCGAGGCCTACGCCATCGATAAGATTGCGGCAAAGCTGTGACCAGCATGGTGAAAAGTTTTGTCGGCTGTGTGCCCACGGTGTCGGGAGGCGTAGCGCTCCACACGATCTATGCCCCGCCGGGCCGGCGTGACATCTTGGACCTACCGTCCGCCAGTGCGCTGTCGGCAGTCCTGACACGATAGATCGTGAGCGTCGTTGTCGGACTGTGTACAATCGAGCTTTTTCTCGGCGACAGTCAATCGCTGAAAGATAAGCGGCAGATCCTTTCGAGTCTCAAAGATCGACTGCGACAGAAATTCAACCTGTCGGTGGCTGAAATCGACGCTCAGGATCTGTGGCAAAGGGGAGTGCTCGCATTTGCTTGTGTGGCGAACGACGGCCGCTATGTGAATCAAGTGTTGGACCAGGCGCAGAACATGATCAAAAGCAATCCGGTCGTCGAGATCGTCCAGTCTCGAGTCGAGTTGTTGTGAGGACGGTCGATGCCTGTCAGAGCGACGATGGGCCGGCCATAAGGAGCTGGGCGATGGCCAAAACAGGATACAGTCGTGCCGAGCGCGTCGCCGATCAAATTCGCATGGAGGTAGCCGATATCCTTATGCGAAGAATCAAGGATCCGCGGGTCCGCTCAGTGACCGTTACCGACGTGGAGCTTACCAATGATCTGCGGATCGCCCGAGTCTTCGTAACAGCACTGGGAACGGAGGCGGAAACGAAGGATGTCTTCGCCGGTCTGAGCAAGGCCAGCGGGTTCATCCGGAGCGAGTTGGGTAGGCGGTTGACCTTGCGATACTTGCCCGAGTTGGTCTTTCACAGAGATGTCAGCGGCCCACGCGGAGATCGTGTGTTGCGATTGTTGGACGAAATTCAAGACAAGGGTGATGGCCATTCAGCTGAACACGACGACGCTCGTTCCAGTCAGCACGGGTAACGCAATGACCGCGATGGTCCGAGAGTGCGACGTGATGGACGGCGTGCTGGTTGTGCATAAAGAGGCCGGATGGACATCCCACGACGTGGTGGCTAAAGTCCGGCATCTGTTGGGCGCTACCAAGGTCGGTCACGCAGGCACGCTGGATCCCGCCGCAACGGGCGTACTACCTGTATTGATCGGAAAAGGCACGCGCATTGCTGAGTACCTCGTGCCCTGGGACAAAGAATATCGTGCTTGTTTGAGGCTTGGCGAAACGACCGATACGCAGGACGCCACCGGAACGGTGCTGCAACGGCGGATGGCGGACGATGTGACGCCGGCCGGTGTCGAGGAAGCCATAGGGCGTTTTAGAGGTGAAATCCAACAAATTCCCCCGATGTATTCAGCGGTGAAAGTCCGCGGCGTACCGTTGTATCGGTCCGCCCGCGCCGGCAAGACGATTGCCCGAGAAGCCAGGGCGGTGACGATTCATGAATTGGAAGTGCTCACGATCGAAGGTTGTGACGTCACCCTCCGTGTGGCCTGCTCAAAGGGGACCTATATCCGTACGCTCTGCGCCGATATCGGGGCCGCATTGGGAGTCGGGGGGCATTTGCGCGCCTTGGCGCGAACCCGCGTTGGGCCGCTGAAAGTGGATCGAGCCCTGACCATGGATGTCGTCATCGCCCGCCATGCGCTCGGTCGACTGGCAGACGATGTGTGGTCGCTCGATGAGATCTTGGGAGCGCTGCCAGCGTTTGTCGTGGACCACCAGTCGGCCGATCGGGTGCGCCATGGCGTCCCGGTTGCCTACTCGAGTATAGTGTCGCCCCAAGTAGAAGAGGTCCGGAGGATTGGAAGGATGCCCGTTCGTCTCCATGATCAAGGCGGCCAGTTACTGGCGGTTGGGAGGGCACCTCAGACCCAGGCTGATCGGATTGCAATTGAGAAAGTGCTCGTCAATCAGTCAGGATGATGGACATGGTAAAAAGGAGAGAATTCACATGGCGTTGTTAAAGGCAGCGAAAGCCGAATTGATCAAAGGGTACCGGCAGCATGACACCGATTCCGGATCTCCGGAGGTGCAAATTGCCGTGTTGACGAACCGCATCAGTTATCTGACGGAACATTTCAAGCTCCATAAGAAGGATCATCATTCGAGGCGTGGATTGCTGCAGCTCGTCGGCCGCCGCCGGAGATTGTTGGACTATCTTCGGGACATCGATGACGCGCGGTACCGGGCCGTCATTGAGCGATTGGGTATTCGCAAGTAGTCAGGAGGCCCCTGCTGTCGCGAGCGTCGACAGCAGGCAACCGTCGCACAGGTGAACACTGACATGCGCTCCCGTGCAAGTATGCGATGCGGAGGTTGAGTGAGCCATAGGCGATCAACCCATCGCACATCAAGAAGGAGCGCATTTCTGTGGGCATCTGTGGGGCATAACACGAGGAGACCATAGATGGCACATGCAGTTGAACTCGATCTGGCCGGGCGCACGCTACGGCTGGAAACCGGCCGGGTCGCCAAACAGGCGGACGGCTCGATCTGGGCATCATACGGAGATACCGTGGTCCTCGCGACTGCGGTCGCGTCACAGAACGCCAAGCCCGGCATCGATTTTCTCCCGCTGACCGTCGATTATCAAGAAAAGGCCTATGCCGCCGGAAAAATCCCAGGGGGTTACTTCAAACGGGAAGGCCGTCCCTCTGAAAAGGAAGTGCTCACCAGTCGATTGATCGACCGTCCCCTTCGCCCGCTTTTTCCTGAAGGCTACTACTTCGAAACGCAAGTCATCGCATCGGTGCTGTCGTCTGATCGGACAGGCTCCTCGGACGTCATTGGCATTACCGCCGCATCGGCGGCTCTGGCCGTGTCCAATATTCCCTTCCTCGGTCCTATCGCCGGCGTGAAAATCGGCCGCGTCAACGGTCAATTCATCGTCAATCCCGATCTTGAAACGTTGAAGGGAAGCGAATTGGATCTCGTTGTGGCCGGGACGTCCGACGCCGTGATGATGGTCGAAGCGGGGGCGAATGAGTTGCCGGAAGCGACGATGCTGGCTGCGATCGAGTTGGCTCACAGTGAGATCAAAAAGATTGTCGCGAAGATCAACGAGCTTCGCGTGCTGTCGGGTAATAAGCCGAAACGAGGGATCGCCACGGAGGAGATTCCTTCCGACTTGACGGCTCAAGTCAAGGTGCTGGTTGCTCAAGGAATTCGTGATGCGATCATGATTCCCAATAAGACGGCGCGACAGGAGCGCCTCGATCTCATCCTGAGAGACGCCATAGAAAAACTGAAGCAGCCGGATGATCCGAATCGTGAACGCCATGTGAAGATCGTGTTTCATGGCCTCGAATACACAGAAGTGCGTAACATGATTCTCGAAAAAGGCTCGCGAGCAGACGGCCGGGGACCGGCCGATATCCGTCCCATTAGCAGTGAAGTCGGCGTGCTGCCGCGCACGCATGGATCGGCCCTATTTACCCGAGGTGAAACGCAAAGCTTGGCGGTCGTGACCTTGGGCACTACTGATGACGAGCAACGGATTGATGCGTTGGAGGGGGAGTACACACGGACGTTCATGCTGCATTACAATTTTCCGCCCTTCAGTGTCGGCGAGGCCAGACCGCTCCGCTCGCCAGGCCGCCGAGAAGTCGGTCACGGAGCGCTGGCGGAACGGGCGCTCAAGCCCGTCATTCCCAACAAGGATCAGTTTCCGTATACGTTGCGTATCGTGTCGGATATTCTCGAGTCAAATGGTTCCTCGTCGATGGCGACGGTCTGTGGAGGCACACTGGCAATGATGGATGCCGGGGTGCCGATCAAAGAGCCGGTTGCAGGAATAGCCATGGGGCTGATCAAGGAAAAAGATCGGGTCATGATCTTATCCGACATCCTGGGGCTTGAGGATCACCTCGGCGATATGGACTTTAAGGTGTGTGGAACTAAACGCGGCGTGACCGCCCTTCAAATGGACATCAAGATCGGTGGCATTACGCCGGCCCTGATGCATCAGGCGTTGGAACAGGCGAAGGCCGGCCGCTTACACATTCTCAGCTGCATGCAAAAAGCTCTCGAGGCGCCGCGTACCAATATGTCGGCGTTTGCGCCGCGCATTTACACCATGAAGGTAAAGCAGGACAAAATTCGCGAAGTCATCGGTCCGGGCGGAAAAACCATCCGCGGCATCCAGGCTGATTGTGGAGTCAAGATCAACATCGAGGATAGCGGCATCGTCACTATTGCATCAGTTGACGGCGCGTCTCTCGAAAAAGCCAAAGAGATGGTCAATCGGATCGTCGAAGAGGTGGAAATCGGCAAGACGTACCTGGGCACGGTGCGAAAGATTATGGATTTCGGCGCGTTCGTCGAAGTGTTGCCGGGAACCGACGGGTTGGTGCACATCTCCCAATTGGCCCACCACAGGGTCAAATCGGTGGCGGACGAAGTGGCGGAGGGTGATCAGATCCTGGTGAAGGTCCTGGAAATCGATCGTCAGGGCAAGATCCGCCTTAGTCGTAAGGAAACAATGCCGGCTCCAACTGGGGCCGGGACAAAAGACCAAACCTCCGGGTAAGCATCTTGTACCGCAAGCTCGTCCTCGACAACGGCATGCGGGTGGTGACTGAGCGGATTCCGACGCTCAAGTCCGTGACCGTGGGCATCTGGGTCAACACCGGGTCGCGCGACGAGCAACCTGCCCAAGCCGGCTACTCCCATTTTATCGAACACATGTTCTTCAAAGGGACGCGCTCGCGCTCCGCAAGCGAAATCTCACGGGAGATCGACGGCTTGGGGGGCGAGATGAATGCGTTCACGACGCGCGAGACGACGACGTTTTACG
>DASTQY010000023.1:0-3628 GCA_035761525.1 Nitrospira sp.
GTTGTATCTTCTTTGTTGATTCTCTCTTGGGGGACTCGGTGGAGTCTGGGTGTGCAGCGACGGTAAGTTGAGCCTCTGTTCGGCTCATCGGTGCCAGCGGTAAAGCGTAAAGACAGAGTACCGCGAGCGCGATCCTGCCGAGCCCTGTGCTCCTCACCATGTTCTCCTGTAGAGGCCCAATACGTTTGAAAGGCTAAGGTATTATGCTGATCCGCAATTACAATCTTCAGCAATACCTCAGAAGGTGGGTGCTGAGAAATGGATTTATCGCCCCGGCCGTTCACTTGAGTCGGTGATGACACAGATCTGAACAGATTTCAGGGGTGTGGTCTAGATTTATAGCCGCTCTTTTGAGTACCCTGAACGGGTGCTTAGGACCCTTGCTTGCAGGATCTCCGCCTATGGAATGGTCGAGAACGATTCGCTTAGTCACCCTGTCTGTACACGTGTTGGCCGCCGTGTCGATGGCATTGGCCACTGAGCCACTGAAGCCGGAGGCGCAAAATCCTGTTGCTCCGGCTCCGAGTCCCACTCCAGTTCCGCCCAAACCACATACTCAGGAAACTGACCAAAAACCATCTGGCAAAGCGATCATGGAAGGGACTGGCAAAGACCCTGCTGCACCGTCGGTTCCAATGCCTGCGAAGCCGCCGGCCAAATCCGCTTCTGCGTCCAATGGAGTCTCTCCCCAGAAAGCTCCTGTCATCATGCAGCCGCTCCCAGAAATTATAGGAAAGGACGGGGCGCCCATGGTGCTCATTCCAGTCGGTGAGTTCACCATGGGAAGCGACAAAGGGGACGATGATGAGGAGCCGGTTCATAAAGTGTTCCTCGACAGCTTTTATCTCGATAAGTTTGAAGTGACTAATGGGCGATTCGCCAAGTTTGTCGAAGCCATACAAAGTGAGCCCCCCTGGGGATTTGCTGACAAGGAAACTCCTGTGCTGCGTCAGGATCAGCCGGTCCGCTGGGTAAATTGGATGGAAGCCATGGGGTATTGTCTGTGGGCGGGCAAGCGCCTTCCCACTGAAGCCGAATGGGAAAAAGCGGCCCGTGGCTCGGACGCAAGAGTTTATCCCTGGGGAAATGACCCTCCTACCCTCTCCCATGCGGTCTTTGGTTTGAAGGAAGGTTCCGATACGGTCTCGGCCATCGGCAATCGTGACAAAGGCAAGAGCCCTTACGGCGTGCATGACCTGGCCGGCAACCTGTATGAATGGACGACCGATTGGTACGACGAGCAATTTTACAGCAAGAATCCAGCCATTAATCCCCGAGGGCCTGCAGAAGGATCAGCCAAAGTTCAGCGTGGTGGGTCATATATTAACGGCGCGTACCGCCTGCGTTCGTCCTTCCGTACCAAGGGTGATCCCACCGAACACGACCCAAACGTCGGCTTTCGCTGCGCACAGGACGTGCCAACGCAGCCGTAGACATCGCGAGGCTCGATTGGCCCCGCGTCGCAGTCCACTTCCTGACAAGACCATGAAACGGTATCGTGTGAAGCCAGCCAGCCGATTGTCGTTGAAAGAGCATGATCCAGATGACACCGGCGACTACAAGAAAAATGACCAGGGCAAAGCGGCCGCTAAGGCTGAAACGGAGAAGCATATCGCTTGCGTGCGTCGACTTCAGGAGCGACTGTATGGCAATAACAGTCGAGCGCTCCTGATCGTTCTCCAGGGTATGGACACAAGCGGGAAAGACAGCACCATCAAGCAGGTGATGTCCGGCGTCAATCCGCAGGGCTGTAAGGTCGTCGCCTTCAAGACTCCCTCAACGGAAGAACTGGCCCGTGACTTCCTCTGGCGTGTGCATCGCGAGGTGCCTCCAAGGGGGTTCATTGGAATTTTCAACCGGTCTCATTACGAAGATGTGCTCATTACTCGCGTGCATGGCTGGGTGTCCAAGGCGGTCGTGAAGCGCCGATACGATCAGATCAGAGAATTTGAAGACATGCTGACAGAGAACGGGACTGCGATCCTGAAGTTTTTCCTCCATATTTCGAAAGATGAACAGAAGATACGGTTGGAGGAGCGAATCCATGATCCCGAAAAGCGATGGAAATGGAATTCTGGCGACCTCGAGGAACGCGAACGCTGGGCTGACTACATGCAAGCATTTGAAGATGTGCTGTCTGCAACGAGCACCGAGGAAGCGCCTTGGCACATCGTGCCCTCCAATCGTAAATGGTATCGAAACCTTGTCGTGGCCGATCGAATCGCCCACGCCTTGGAAGCCATGAAGCTCAAGACTCCACCACCTCCTTCTGGCGTAGATTTTGCCAAGCTCAAGATCGTTTAAGAAAATCTACGAAATGCTTTTCTCCTCTACAATGCTGGCACGTGTTATGCGAGTCACTGGTCGGTGTTGTGCCCATTGACATGGGTATCTAATGAGCGTACGACGGATCTGCGACTTGGACTTAACTGAGTCACCGAAGATTCGGGAGCTCGGGCAGACCGCGCGGCTGTCATCTGGATCTCTCGGTGACTTCACAAGAGAGGAGGGTGGACATGGACGACGCGACTCCACCTGGCCCGTCAGGCCCGCCGATAGGAGGGCGGGTTTCTCGTCGATCGTGCTAGCCGGATCCTCCAGGCTGTGCCGTGATGGCACCACAGACCAACTGGATATTAGCCTGATTCTCCGGAGCATCCGTCGCGGCGCGAGGAACACAAGCGCCTGGGATTGACGACGTCTCCCACGACGAGACACTCGTATCACCTGACATCGCGCGGGTCATTCGAACCGCAACAATCCAATTGCAATCCGGCGTCCTAAGCGCCAACCACGGGCGACCTCCCACCATTGCAAGGTCGCCCGTGCCATATTTCGCTCACACAATCCGCGTCTCGTGCGCGCTTCTTCCGGGCGAGCCCATCATTTGTTCTCGGCCCCCTCACGCAAGTCGTCTTTTTCTCCTCCACAATAAGTAAAACGGGATGCCTGCCATCACCGTGACCATCCCATACAGAGCCTCGATGGGGCGCTGCAGCAAACTCGAGCACACGACGAGTAACGAGGAGATGATCAGTATTGCAGGCAGGATCGGATATCCCGGGACGCGGTACACACCGGGAGGCTGGTCACGTCTCGATCGGAGGGGGAAGATGGCGGAGAGCGTCAGGCACATGAAGAAGGCCAAGACCAGGCCGCTATACACGATTAATTGTTCGAAGGTACCGCTGAGGATAAGGACTGAAGCCCAGAGTGTCTGAAGCAGAATCGCACGCGCAGGCACGCCGCTTTCTGGATGACGGTGGGCCAGCCATGAACTGAGCACCCCGTCCTGCGCCATCGCCCAATAGACGCGCGGACCGGCCCACGTCATGGCGCTCACCGCTCCGGCAATGGAGAGACAGAGCAGTGCAGCGACCAAATGTCCGCTGCTTGGTCCCCACAATGCCGTTGCAGATTTCTCCGCGACCGGCACGACCGGTTCCTGAGCCAGCCCGGCGATGGATAGGGCAGACAAATACACGAAATTTAAGAGCACATAGATCGTGGCGACGAAGGCGGTGCCGCCGATCATGACTCTCGGCAGCGTGCGTCGGGGGTCGGTGATCTCAGTCGCAATAAAGCCCGCTACATTCCACCCGAGGTAACAATAGATCACGATGACGAA
>DASTQY010000024.1:0-8966 GCA_035761525.1 Nitrospira sp.
AAGGGATCAGGCGGTCCTGACGTCCTTGTCTTGTTCAAAAATGCGGATGGGCGGGTGTTTGCCGAGGATGGCATCTTCGGTGATGAAGACCTCCTTGATCTGCTTTTGTGACGGCGCATCATACATCACATCCAACATGACTTCTTCCAAAATGGCCCGAAGTCCCCGTGCCCCCGTTTTCTGAGTAAAGGCCTTCCGAGCGACAGCACCCAGCGCCCCTTCAGTAAACTTGAGCTTGACCTTCTCGAACGATAACAATTTTTCGTACTGCTTGGTGAGGGCGTTGCGCGGTTCGGTGAGAATCTTAATCAGCGCGCGTTCGTCGAGTTCGTCGAGCGTGGCGACAACGGGCAATCGTCCGATGAATTCAGGAATGAGCCCGTACTTTAGAAAATCCTCCGGTTGCACACGCTCGAATAATTCTCCCAGCCGCACATCGGCGCGCCCTCGGATTTCTGCGCCAAATCCCATCGCTTTGCGATTCAAACGCTGCTCGATGATTTGTTCCAATCCTACAAAGGCTCCGCCGCAAATGAACAAGATATTACTCGTATTGACCTGAATGAACTCTTGATGAGGATGTTTGCGTCCGCCTTGCGGCGGCACATTCGCGACGGTGCCCTCGATCAGTTTCAACAGGGCCTGTTGGACTCCTTCCCCGGATACGTCGCGCGTAATCGAAGGACTGTCGCTCTTCCGGCTGATCTTGTCGATCTCATCGATGTACACGATGCCCCGCTCGGCACGTTCGACGTCGTAATCGGAGGCCTGGAGAAGCTTGAGGATGATATTTTCAACGTCCTCCCCGACGTATCCCGCTTCGGTGAGCGTCGTCGCATCGGCAAGCGTGAAAGGCACATCCAAGTACTTGGCCAGGGTTTGGGCGAGCAGTGTCTTCCCTGTCCCCGTCGGGCCCACCATGAGGATGTTGCCTTTTTGGAGTTCGACGTCGTCGACGTCCTTTTCCTTCGCAGAAATACGCTTGTAATGATTGTGGACGGCGACGGCCAGGATTTTCTTGGCTCGTTCCTGTCCTACGACGTACTGATCAAGGTGATGCTTGATTTCTAACGGCTTCTTCAGCTTCGAGGAAATTTCTTCTTTCGCCTCTTCCCAATCCTCCGCAATGATGTCATTGCACAAGTTGACACATTCGTCGCAGATGTAGACGGTAGGTCCGGCAATCAGTTTACGGACTTCGTCGCGGCTTTTGCCGCAGAAGGAACAGCGAAGGTGTCGATCCATCTTTTCCTGCTTGGCCATGCATCCTCCCGTGTTACTTGTCTTTGGCCCCGTCCTTCTCTGACGCCACCGCTTTCAATGCTTTGGGCGCTCGCGTGATCACTTCATCGATCAAGCCGTACCGCTTGGCCTCTTCTCCCGACATAAAGTAGTCCCGTTCCGTATCCAGCGCAATTTTTTCGATGGGTTGCCCGGTATGCTTGGCCATAATTTCGTTCAGCCGCTCGCGGATTTTCAGTATCTCGCGTGCATGAATGTCGATCTCCGTCGCTTGGCCCTGAAATCCGCCTAAGGGCTGATGGATCATCACCCGGGCATTGGGAAGGGCGAAGCGTTTGCCTTTGGTGCCTGCCGTAAGGAGCAGCGCCCCCATGCTGGCAGCCTGGCCCAAGCAGATCGTGTTGATGGGCGGTTTCACATATTGCATCGTATCGTAGATGCCCAGACCGGCGGTGACGCTGCCACCCGGCGAATTGACATACAGATTGATGTCTTTTTCAGGATCTTCCGCTTCAAGGAACAGGAGTTGTGCGATGACGAGGTTGGCGAAGATATCGTCGATCGGAGCGCCCAGAAAAATGATGCGGTCTTTCAAGAGCCGAGAATAGATATCGTAGGCGCGTTCTCCCCGATTGGTTTGCTCAACGACAATGGGAACTAACATGCAGATTCTTCCTTTCCGCGAAAATGACAGTGAGACAGGATGGCTACCCTTGAATCACCGCGTTTCGATACACGAAATCCAAAGACTTTTCTGCCAGGATGCGTGCCCGCAATTCTTCGATGGAATCCTGGCCGCCCGCTTGGATCATCTTGACGAGTTCCGTGTGGGCGATTTTCAATTCCGTCGCTAGACGTTGGACTTCGTTATTGATGTCTTCCTGCGTTACTGTGAGCTGTTCCTTTTCAGCGATGGCCTCGAGAATCAACCCGACCTTCACACGGCGGGCCGCCTCATCGCGATTCTCCTGTCGCAGTTTCGCCAAATCTTCTGTTTCCAGCGCCGACGGGGCGTCCGCCCCCGTCCGACGCTGACGTTGCATGTGTTGACGAATAATTGCTTCCAGTTCCCGCTCTACCAGCGTCTCCGGAAGGTCAAAGTGATGTGTCTCGACGAGGCGCTTTACGATGGTGTCCTTGTAGGTATCTTCAATCTCCCGCTTGAGCGCCTTTTCCATCTGCGTCCGCAAGCGCTCTTGAAGTTCGGTCAGCGTGCTGTAGGCGCCGCAATCTTTGGCGAACTCATCGTCTAACTCAGGAAGCGTCTTGATCTTGACGGCGTTAACGGTCACTTTGAAGGTGACGGTTTTACCCGCCACACGAGAATCGGGATGGCTTGCGGGATAGGGCTGCGAAATTTCAACCGTTTCTCCCTCCGCCCTTCCGAGAACATGCCGATCGATTTCCAATCCTAACACGGTCGCGTTGGAACCGACTTTGTGGAGATGGCCCGTCTTCTTGCTGCCCTCGAGCGGCTGATTGTCCAGGAAACCTTCCAGCGTGAGGATGACGAAATCCCCCTCCACTGCCTTGTGTCCCGCGGGCGGTGCTTCCAGCCTCGCATGCTGCTCGCGAAGGACGTTCATGCCTTTGGCCAGCTGTTCATCGGTGACGGTCCTGGTGTCAGGCTTGAGCGAGATTGGATTCGGCGCCTTATAGTCCCGCAGTTCGATTTTTGGCTTGATTTCGACCGTCGCAGTAAAAGTGAACGGTGCATCTCGTTTGATTTTGACACGCTCGAGCGGAGGAATCTCGACGACAACCGGAGAGATACCCGCCTGTCGAACGGCACGGTCGTAGAAATCCGGCACCAGGCTACGAACGACATCCTCCTCGACCGCTTTGGCATAGCGCTGCTCTAGCAACGCTTGCGGCGCTTTGCCCGGTCGAAAACCGGGCACGCGAACCTGCCGGTTCAACTCCTTATACGCCAAAACAAACCGCTGCGCGACCTCTTCCACCGGCACCTCGATTTTGAGGGCCCGTTTCATGGGACCAAGTTCCGTGACTTCCATTTTCATCTGTCGAGTGATTTCCTTTGCAGTTTTTATGGCATGCCCGCTGCCGGATGGTGCGAGAGGGGGGACTTGAACCCCCACGGTTGCCCACGAGATCCTAAGTCTCGCGCGTCTGCCAGTTCCGCCACTCTCGCACGGTGGGGACCGTCGGATGGGGTGTCCAGCCTGTACAAACTAGCGCAACTATACGGCGATGCTGCTATTTTGTACCGTTGCATGTGTCCAACTGTCAACCCATACTCCAGCGGGGATTCAAGAGGATTGGCTGATTTTTGTCTCTTGAGGGTAACAGTTGGCACGGCTAGTGCACACACCAAAGATTCTGAAAGGTAGCCCGGGGTGTGCCTGACCAGTATAATGGATCATCATGTGTCGTCTCATCTAGTGTCAGTACAAGCAGGGAGGTGCCTCATGCGCATCGGCTTGCTGCTCACCAGTCTCGCTGTTCTAGCGCTGACCATTGGTTCTTCTCCCGTCCAGGCATACCGCGATTACCTCACTGCCGAACAAAAGGCGCAATTAGAAAAGATCCAAACCGTGCTGGTCGAGGCGATTGCCTTAACAGACAAGGGTACTGTTGATGCCGGTCCGATCACCGAAGTTGCCGCCCGTCGATTGGGTGAAATGGGTTACGCCGTGGTGCGAGATGCGGGCAAACCACACGATGCGACCTTTAAGGTGAAATGCGAGCAGCGCAAAACCTGGGAAGGTACGACCGCTGCGGGCGGCGACGCAGACCTTCCGGATGCCCCATCGAGGCTGTGGAAAGGGCCTGCCTGCCAGTTGAGTTATCTCCTCGGGGAGACCAAGATCAAGTGGCAAAAGGAAGTGCGGACGGAGTTCGAAGACGCAGCCACGGCTGCTCAATCCGCCAATGCCGGCGATCCGGGAGCCTATGCGATGAGTCAATTGCGCGCCAAGCTTGAACAATATGATTTCCCCGTCCTCTTGGCTGCCGAGTGGGGTCACCCCGATCGACTACTGAAATTGCTCGATGCCTCCGACACGCCTCAGGTGCGCAAGATCAAAATTATTTCACTACTGGGGGAAATGCAGGCGGACGAGGCATTACCCCAACTCAAGGCAGCACTCAAAGACAAAAATCTTTCCAAGGAGGCAGCAGTAGCCCTGGGCAGCATGGGCAAAGACGGAATTCCCATCCTTGTCGACATTCTCAAGCACTCCAAGCAGCCGGAACTGCAGGCCGCGGCCGCAAAAGGTCTGGGAGACTTGGGGAACATCCATAACGACTCGTCGGTCGTGCCTCCACTCTTGGAGATGCTGGATGCACCGGGTGTTGATATTGCCGTTCAAACCGAGGTCGCCTGGGCGTTGGGAAGAGTTCCCGACCGCCGATCCGTGAAGCCGTTATTTGATCTGGACAAAAAACTGCAAAAAATCCGGAAGGACCCGCCCGACCCCCAGATCAAGAAACTCAAAGAAGCGGTGTTCTGGTCCATCAAACAAGTCTATACGGAAGACCAATACAGTTAGACGCCGAAACCGTTCCGCTCCGGCGTCTTTTTTCTCTCCGCGCTGCCTACTCTTGTTGTTTTGCTGATCAGAAGAAATGCGTGTCGGTTCGAGCGACTACGCTTGAGACAAGGACGGGAACTATGAAATCATGGGTCCGGACAGTTCTTACGAACATCACCTGAGAGGAGGCCGGCATCATGCATGATATGTCACGCAGGCGCTTCTTGCAGTGGACGGCGGTTACCGGCGGCGCGCTGGCGTTTGGAGGCCTGATGAACCGCGGCACATTCATGGACTTCGGCGGGCGGACGGCGTATGCCGATGAGCCGATCAAGATCGGCATTTTGGATCCCCTGTCGAGTCCTTATAAGACCTCCTCCATCCACGACGTTCACGGGGCCAACGTGGCGGTTGATTTGTTCAATAAGAAAGGCGGTGTGCTGGGACGCCCAGTGGCCATTCTCGAGGCCGACGATGCGTCCAACCCCGATCAAGCCGTCAAAGTGGCGACGAAGTTTATTAAGGACGACCGCGTCGATGTGTTGATGGGCACGTTTAACGGCGACTGCGCGCTCGCAGTGAGTGCGTTGGCGGCCAAAGAAAACAAGCTTTTCATGGTAACGGCTGCGCACGCCCCGGAATTGAGTGGAGCGGCCTGCAATTCCCATACGTTCGTTTTCATGCCACATGCTCGCATGCTGGCCCATGCGGTCGTGCCCCATTTAGCCAAGGCGTACGGCACCCGCTGGTTTATGATTACGGCGTCGACCATCGATGGAAAATCCTGTGCTCAGGCGCTCGTCGATGCGTCGCAGGCCCACAAGGTCGAGATTGTCGGAGAGACGGTGACTCCTTTCGGGACGACCGATTTTGGACCTGCATTCACTGCCGCAAAAGAGAAGCAGCCAACCGCAGTAATCCTGAATCTGTATGGCTGGGATCTCGTCAATGCGCTCAAGGGCTATGCCAAACTTGAACTGGCTAAGGACAAGATCGGCGTTGGTGGACTCATCAGCGGCGAACAGATCGGACGCCCGCTGGGCTATGCTGGCAACGCGGGGATCTGGGGGTTGATCTGGGACCCCAAGATCAATACGGACAGTTCCAAGCGTTTTATTCAGGGCGTGATAGACAAGTACAATCACACGCCGACGTCACGGTGCTATCTGGGCTATGCTGCGATGACACAAATCCTGGAAGCCATTCAGCGCGCCGGCAGTGCGGATACGCAGGCATTGATCAAGGCCCTCGAAGGCCATGAGTTCGACGGCTTGAAAGAGGGCAAGTCGGTCTTTCGTGCCTCAGATCATCAACACGTCCAGGACGTGCTCGTCGGGGAGGCTTATGGGAAGGAGCTGGGATTGGGCCATTATAAGATTCTTTCGACGATGTCAGGGCAGGCCAACCCCGGCGCGGCCGATCAACAGCTCTGCAAACACTAACACTGACCGGCGCCGGGAGCGCAAAATGCGCCCCGGCGACCAGCCAACCACTTACCTGGTCACGCGAACTTCGACTCGGCGGTTTTTTGCTCGTCCTCCATCGGTCGTGTTTGGCATGATCGGTCGCGTATCGGCATAGCCGTGCGTCGTCACGGCGGTCAACCCGCCTTCTCCCAACGCCAGGGCAGCGTTGGTTGCCCGGGCCTCTGAGAGTTCCTTGTTCGACGGGAATTTCTTTCTGAGCTCGCTTCTGATCGGCCGATTGTCGGTATGACCGTCCACGCTGACTTTGTATTCTGGAAAATCTTTCAGAATCGCTCCGACGTGTTTGAGGGCGTCGGCGCCGGTGGATTTCAGCTGATCTTCACCGGATCCGAACAGATACCCTGAAGCCAGATTGATGAGCAGGCGCTCATTATTCAAGTCGACCATGATGTTGCCCTTCTCGATCTGAGGCCGAAGTGCACGGATCAGACCGCGCTGGGCCTCCTTCAGTTTGGCCATCTCCGTCGAGAGATCTCCGCGAAGTCCGGCCAATTCCCGATCGCGATCGGCAACTTGCCTCTCCAATTCAGCCGTTCGTTGTTGCGCGGCCGCCAGATCCGCAGCCACCTTGTCCTTGTCGGCTCCGGCGGCATTGAGCGTCGCGAGTTGGGCCTCGAGCTCCGAAACCCGTTTGTTGGCCTGTGCAAGATCCGCGGCGAGCTTGTCCTTGTCTCCACTTCCAGCTTGAAGAGTCGCAACCGCAGCCTGGGCTGCGAGCAGCTCGGCGGCAAGTTTGTCTTTGTCGGCCAGTCCGCCATGAAGGTCCGCCAGTTGGCGCTCGAGGTCGCTGCTCCGTGAATTCGCGCGATCAAGGTCTCCCTGCGTGCTCGAAAGCTGGCTGCTCAAGCGCCCGCTGTCCTCTCCCTTCGCGCGCAGGGAGGCCAATTCCCGGTCGCGATCGGCCAGTTGGTCTTCGACTGACCTCACTCTGGCCGAGAGGGCCTCGTTTTCTTTCCTGGCGGCCGCCAACTCATCGGTCAACCGTTGCCGATCTTTCTCGGCCGCGAACCGGTCGCGATGGCGATATTCATACCCGCCGTCACAGCATATGGCGTCCTTCAAGGTCTCGATTTTCTGACCACTACAGCTGGCGACCGTGCTGACTGCGATCAGAGCAAGTACGATTCGGATGAAACGCGTCGACATATGTTCTCCTCACGGTGACGATGCAAAAATGGGCGCATCCATTCCTCATACCGAAGATGTGCAATGCGCACACCTGGTGGCTTTGATGGGAATCGTCGACAGGCACAACGGGCAATCTTTCGTGGTCGGAGCTGCGGGAGCCGCCGGCTTCTTCAGCCTGTTTATTTGTTTGACCAGCATGAAGATCACAAACGCGATGATGATGAAATCCAACACCGTTTGCAGAAACACACCGTAATTGATCGTCGGAGTTCCCGCCGCCTTGGCCGCTGCGAGTGAGGGCTGAGGTGTGCTCGACAGGTTGAGAAAGAGGCTGGAGAAATCGACTTGGCCCATCAAGAGGCCGATTGGCGGCATCAACACGTCGCTGACAAGTGAGGTAACGATTTTCCCGAAGGCGGCGCCGATGATCACACCGATCGCCATATCGAGGACGTTGCCTTTCATGGCGAACTCCTTAAACTCTTTCAGCATGGGTGCCTCCTGGTAGTAGGAAGGTGAACGGCGATTGTCTAGCGTTTTCTGGTCGTGTCCAGCGCATAACCGAGTGTGATGAGATACAGGTTGTCGGTGTCGCCGGTGCCCGGCGCCGGGCGACTGTTGTAACGAGTCGTCAATTGAAAGCTGCTGACGAAATTTTGCCAGATCTTGAAACGCACGCCGTTGTCCATCGTCAGGAACACATCGGATGTATTCTGGACGGAGGGAAACAATTCGCTGAAATGATAGATCGTGATGCGGTCTTCGTAGATCGGCCAGTTCCACTTGACCGAAATCCGCAGGCGGACACTCGACTGATCTCCGGCCACATTGAAATCTTCATTGAAATACGCCAAGCCGGCTTCCGTGTAGAGCGTCATATCCTTGGAAAGACCCTCGTAGTCTCCTCTGTCAATCCACTGATAGCCGGGGCCGCTGGCCAGCGCGGTCCTCAATTTGAGGTCCTGGAATCGATCGTTTTCAAAGTAGGCCGAGGTGAACCAGAAAAACCGCTTCGTGATAAAGAAGTCCAGCTTGATCGTGCCCTTAGCGTTCCTGGTGATGAGTGCTCCCGAATCGTCGCCGTACACATAGCGAACGTTCATGGTGAGCCGCAGCAGATCGCCTCGCGCGACGAGTTCGCCAATGAGACTGGCGTTGCGCAAATGACTGTTGCCCGTGGTTTGCGAGTACCCGCCCGTAAGATTTCCGACGTAGATGACCGACGGCTGAATCAAGGGATTGACCGACGAGATGTCGCTCATGGGAATGTCCATCGTACCTTTGAGCGGCTCTGCGTGAATGACGAGCACTCCATCGGGTCCCGGCGTTGCGGTGCCGTTGAGAATCGTGCCTTCCTTTAAATGAAATGGAATTGGATGGGTGACGGTAAGCTTTGTCACGTCGTCCCATTTGAGCTTGATCAGATTGTCCGGGTTGGACGAGTTCTTCAAAAGGAGAATTCCGCCGTCCATTTCAAGCACTTCTCCGAAGATGACGCTGCCGTCTTTCAGTGTGACCATGTCGACCGGCGCCGGAGCCGGTGGCCCGGGTTCCTCAGCAGCGGCCTCTGTCCAGAGCCCCGCAACCAGTACGAGCAAGAAAACTGTACGAACGA